>NZ_ABOX02000014.1 GCF_000172555.1 Pedosphaera parvula Ellin514 | reverse complement strand
ACGTGGTTACGTCTGGTGACCATCGGAGCTGGCAAAAACCTTTTTTAACCTATGGCAGAAGCTCGCAATCAGGATCCCTTCGCCCTCATTCGCGAAGCCCAAACCAACGGCGCCAACTTTGACCTCGATACTGACGCCATCATCGCGCGCCTTACCCAATGGCAATCCCTATGTTCCTTTCGCGTGGTTCGTGCTGAATACGATACGGTCGAAATCGAATTCGACACCCTGCCAAAGGATCAGGATGCTTTTGCCAGGGAACTCTACGAATTCTGTCCCGACCTCGTCGATCAAGGGACCGGTTGCATGGCGGAACTGCTCGAACTCGCTGAAGAAAGCGGCCAGCCCATAGCTCCCGAAACTCAAAAGCTCATCGAAGGTGTCGATTTCGAAGATGAAAACTACGGCATCGAAATCCTCAAACGCGAAGTCGAGCAAGGCAAAAAAGTAACTCTCTGGTGGGATTGACCCTGCCATGGAGCCAGCTAAATTTCCCCCTCCATTAGCCTTGCCCATATTCCCGCATTGGGTTAACACCAATCAACCTTTTTACCATGAGTGAATTTAAATTTGCCTGTTCCAACTGCGGCCAAAATATTTTGTCAGACACGACTCAGGTCGGCACCTCCGTTACCTGCCCCTCCTGCCAGACTCCTTTGATCGTTCCCAATATACCCGCGGGCACGTCCACGGCACCTCCTCCGTCTGCCCCCGGTCTCCGCAGGGCTGACTCATCATCCTACAACCCGCCCCCACCGCCCAACGTAACGCCGGTTGTCGAAAAAACTTCCGGCCTTGCCATCGCCTCACTCGTCTGCTCGCTTTCCAGTTTCGTAATCTGCATCGGTTGGCTTCCCGGAATCATCTGTGGCCACCTCGCCAAGGCTGAACTACGTCGAAATCCCAAACTCAAAGGCTCCGGCCTGGCCACCGCCGGACTTGTCATCGGTTACATTTCCCTTGCCTTCCTCATTCTCTTCTGTGCCCTGCTCACTCCTGCCTTTATAAAAGGCTTCAAGCGCGGCTTGGAGCGTGGCCGGCAAAACCGACAGCCCTATATCCAGGGCAACAACTGATACAAACCTGAAGTCTCGGCCGCAACATGATCGCCTGCCTGGACGTCCACTATGAAGGCGCGACCGCCTTCGCTGCTGGAATCGTCTTTCAGGAATGGGTCGATGCTTTCCCCTACGAAGAAGAGGTCATTGAAGTTTCGAACATCCAGCCTTATCAACCCGGACAATTCTACCTGCGTGAACTGCCCTGCCTCCTCGCAGTCCTCAAGGCACTTCCTGCCGTCCAGACGGTGATCATCGATGGTTACGTCTGGCTCGATAATAAAGGGAAACCCGGCCTTGGCGCTCACCTCCACCAGGCATTGAACGAAAAAATCCCGGTGATCGGCGTCGCGAAAACTCCTTTTCAGGGAGCCGACGGAAGTTGCGAATTACTCCGCGGCAAAAGCAAACGCCCACTCTACATCACCGCCGCGGGCATGGACCCCGGCGTCGCCACACAATATATTCGCTCCATGCACGGACAGTTCCGCATTCCCACCCTTTTAAAGCGCGTGGATCAATTGGCACGCACCCACCGTTTCTCCTGAACGCCAACAACCATTTATCATGGCCAAAGCCGCACGCCCATGCTATTGAATATCCGAACCCGTACATGGTCCCTACAACATGAGAGCTACCCCATCAGCCACCAAAATCACCCGCCGCAAATTTCTCGCCGCCGCCGGTGCTGCCATTGCTCTACCCACTTTTATCCCGGCCAGCGCGCTCGGACGCGAAGATCGCCCCGCTCCTTCCGCCAGGATTTCTCTTGGCGTGATCGGTTGCGGCGGCATGGGAACCGCCAATACCAACGCCTTCCTCGGCTTGAACGACTGTCAGGTCGTGGCCGCGTGCGATGTCGACAAGCAACATCTGGAAACAATCCTCGGCACCATCAACGGTCATTATGGCAACAAGGACTGCAAAGCCTATCACGACTACCGCGAACTGGCGGCGCGCACCGATATCGATGCCGTCATGATTGCCACCCCGGATCACTGGCACGCTCTCGTTGCGGTGGAAGCGGCGAACCATAAGAAGGACATTTACGGCGAAAAACCGCTCGCCCGCACCATCACCGAACAACAAGCCATCGTCCACGCAGTGCAGAAGAACAATCGCATCTGGCAAACCGGTTCGTGGCAACGCTCCGTGCCTAATTTCCACAAGGCCGCAGAAATCGTCCGCAATGGTCTGATCGGCAAAGTCACCCGCGTTGAGGTCGGATTACCAGGAGGTTTCGCTGGCTACAATCCCAAGCCTTCCGACTTCACGGTCGCCACTCCTCCGCCTGAACTCGATTACGATCTCTGGAGCGGACCATCTCAATTACTACCCTACATGTCCATTCGCGTGCATGGGAACTGGCGCTGGAATTACAATACCGGCGGTGGCAACCTCCTCGACTGGATCGGTCACCATTGCGACATCGCCCATTGGGGCCTGGGCTTTGATGAAAATGGCCCTTCAGAAATCGAAGGCCACGGTGAATTTCCGCCGGCCGATTTCGGATGGAACACCGCTACCAAGTACCGCATCGATCTGAAGTATCCCCAAAACATCTCCATGACCATCGCCGGTGGCCATCCTGACATTAAAGACGGCACCAAATGGATTGGCACCGATGGCTGGGTTCACGTGGATCGCGGGCAATTCAGTGCTTCAAATGAAGATTGGCGCGACATCAAACAATTGCCTGAAGACCTCCGCAAAGTGAAGCTGTACGAATCATCCGGCCATCAACGCAATTTTCTGGACTGCGTCAAATCCAGAAAACCGACCATCACACCAGTTAAGACCGCACATCACTCCACCATTCCCGGTCACCTCGGCCTGATTTCAATGCTGGTCGGACGCAAACTCAAATGGAACGTCCAATCCGAACAAATCATCGATGACAAGGAAGCCACCGCGATGTTGGGACGCCCCTTCCGCGCTCCCTGGAAATTGGCATAAACTGCCGGTCTTGCTTAAGCAGCCAACGGACACACGAAGCCGTCGTCCCTAAAATTATTGTTTTCCTGCAAACTCGCTTTGATCAGTTCCTTGGCTGGAATCGACTCGTCCTCCGCCCCTCAGCACCCCTTCTTCTTACAAGCACCCAACTTCTTCAACTCCTCGCAACTTCCGGTGATCTGCAGCCGTTGAGCCTTGATGGAAAAGCCCAGTCTCTTGGTAATCTCAGTCTCAATCTCTTCGATCTTGTCGCTTTCGAACTCCACAATCTTCTCACAATCCTGGCAGATGATGTGATTGTGGTTGGGATGATCGGCATAATTCGGATCGTAGAACTTGTAATCCTTCCCAAAGTCCATTTCCCGAACCATTCCACTCTCCGTCAGTAGCGGTAAAGTGCGATACACCGTCGCCCGCGAGACGGATTTGTCCCGTTGCCGCGACCACTCAAGCAGCTCTTCAGCCGTAAAATGCTTATCGGTGCTGAAAACCACGTCAATGATGGTCTGACGTTGCGATGTGATGCGCAGATTCTTGTGCGCCAGGAAGTGCATGAACTTCTCTTTCGCCAGGTTTTTATCTGCTACTGACATATTCGCAGTATAAGGCACCGGAATGCGCCAAGTCAACGCACGGCTGGAGTCAGATCAGGGCTGAACTCTGCCCCTTGAACCCTGAACCATGTGATGGCACGATACCACCGCCTTGAACATCGAAATCATCAACACTGGCAGCGAGCTCATGCTCGGTTTTGTCCTGAACACCCATCAACAATGGCTCTGCCGCCAGCTTTCCGATGCCGGCTACAGCGTCACCCGTCAGATTGCCATCGAAGACTCAGGCCCGGCCATCCAACAAGCTGTCCGCGAATCACTTTCCCGCGCTGATTTTATCATCGTCACCGGCGGTCTCGGCCCCACTTCCGATGACATCACCCGCGACCTGATCGCCTCCCTGCTGGGCAAGCGCTTGCACAAAAACGCCGCCATTGCCGCCAAGCTCGAAGCTTTCTTTGCCCAACGAAATCGTCCCATGCCTGCTAACACCTTGTTGCAAGCCATGGTTCCGGAAGATGCCTTGATTCTCGATAACGCCCATGGCACCGCGCCCGGTCTCGCCATGGAGGTCACCCCCAATCCTTTCCGCCCTGATGGTAAAACAAGTTGGCTGGTCATGCTCCCTGGTCCGCCTCGCGAACTGAAGCCAATGTTTGCAACGCACGCCCTGCCGTTGCTCCAAAAGCATTTCCCTCTCGAGAGCGCCTATTCCTGCCTCACGCTCCGCACCACCGGCATTGGCGAATCCCAGGTGGAGGACGAAATTTCCGGCCTTCTCCAGCCACTCGTTGATGACGGTCTGATCATCGGTTATTGTGCTCATTATGGCTGGGTGGATGTCCGACTCGTCGCCCGCGGCCACAATGCGGAACAACTCGTCAAGGAAGGTGAGCAAATGGTGCGCTCCAAATTGCATCAATACATTTACGGCACCCAGGATGAACAACTCCACGAAGTCATCGTCCGTCTGCTCACGGAGCGCAAGCAAACCATCGTCACTGCCGAATCCTGCACCGGCGGCTTCATCGCCAATCGTCTAACCGATGTCTCCGGCGCTTCCGCCGTCTTCCTCGGCGGAGTCGTCACCTACAGCAACGAAGCCAAACAAAACCTGCTCGGCGTGAAGGCCGAAACTCTCGCTACACACGGCGCCGTCAGCGAACCAGTCGTCCGAGAAATGGCCGAAGGTGCCCGCAAACGCCTGGGTGCCGATTTCGCCATCGCCACCACCGGCATCGCCGGACCAACCGGTGGAACACCAACCAAACCCGTCGGCACAGTTTTCATCGCCTTGGCAACCCCAAGTCACACCTTCGTGATTAATCCAACCAATCGGTACGACCGTCCCACCTTCAAAATCATCACCTGCCAGCAAGCCTTGGAATTACTCCGTCGCAACCTGCTCCATACTTCCTCGTAGTCAGGCCATTTCGAATTGACCACCACCTTGCCCCAGCAAAAAAGGGTTGCCAATATCTGGAGAGGTTAAGTCGTAAAAAGCAGAAAACCCGCGATCGTTTCCGATTGCGGGTCTTGAAATTCTGACTATCAGCTAACTTCTATGGTCCATTATTACCAATGGCTTCAACCGGGCAGCCTTCCATGGCTTCCTTGCAGCGGGCCTCTTCGTCAGGGGTGGTGGGCTGCTTATAAACGTAGGAATATCCACCGTCATCATTGCGGGTAAAATTGTCAGGCGCAGTTTCGCGGCAAAGATCGCAGTCGATGCACTGGTTATCGACATAAAACTTGCCGGTCACATTTTCAGGGTAACGATTTGCAATATCAGCCATAAAATTAATATTTAGTCCGTTTATATTTGTGTTGCTGTCCCCAAATATCAAGCCCATTTATAATGTTTCACTCTTCCTTCTTTCTTTACCCTTCAACATAAATCCCTTTAATACACGGTCAACGAACCCTTGGTTCGGCGCAATGAGAAAAACCAAAATAATTGCCACTCTCGGCCCCGCAACAGATTCACCGGAAATGATCGGTCGCCTCATCGATGGCGGCCTCAATATTTTCCGTCTAAACATGTCCCACGCCACCCACGATTGGACCCGCCGCGTGGTCAAGGACATCCGCGCTGCAGCCAGCGCCCGCAACCTGCTGATCGGCATCCTCATGGACACCCAAGGCCCTGCCATCCGCACCGGCGATCTCCGGAGCCCACTCAATCTGAAACCGGGAGAACGCTTCACCTTCACGGTTCGGGGTGAAAAAAGTGAGGAAGTCAACTCCGTCGATGTCAATTACGCCGACTTCATCAATGACATCAGCGTGGGCGACGTCGTGCTGGTGGACAATGGCGCCATACAGATGAAAGTTCTTGTCAAAAGAGGCAACAAGGTGGAATGCGAAGTCCTTACTGACGGCAAGCTCGGCAGTCGCCGCCACATCAATCTTCCCGGCGTCAAAGTCAGCCTGCCGCCCATGACCGAAAAGGATATCGCTGACGTAAAGCTGGGATTGGAACTGCAAGTCGATTACATTGCTCTCTCCTTCGTCCGCGCTGCCAAAGACATCCGCGAACTTAAAAAGCTGATCAGCAAATCAAAGGATCATCATCCGCTGGTCATTGCCAAAATCGAAGATCAGGAAGCTGTTCGCAACCTCGATTCCATCGTCCGCACCGCCGATGGCGTCATGGTGGCCCGTGGCGACCTTGGCATCGAAGTTCCTTTCGAGGAGTTACCCATTATCCAGCGCCGGATCGTGAAGACCTGCCTGCATATTGGACGTCCCGTCATCGTCGCCACCCACATGCTGGAAAGCATGATTCAATCGCCCATGCCCACCCGCGCGGAGGTCACTGATGTTGCCAATGCTGTTTACGAACAGGCAGACGCCATCATGCTCAGCGGCGAAACCACTGTCGGCAAATATCCTCTCAAGTGCGTGGAAACTTTTGACCGCATTGCCCAACGCATCGAACGCAGTGGCGGTGCCAACTATTGGGAACATGCCGAACTGACCGACCCACGCGAGAAGATTGCCAAGAGCGCGGTGGTCATGGCCAACGAACTGCGAGCCACTGCCATCGTCTCATTGATCCGTAGCGGCAGTATGACCCGCTATATTTCCTGGCTCCGTCCCCGTCATTCAACCATCTACGCTTTTGGACCAAGTCAGGATGTCGCCGAAGAACTGACCTTGCATTGGGGCGTGGTTCCTTTCGTGGCTAAATTCGACGAAAGGGACTTGGACAAAAACATTGAAAATGCTTTAAAGACCTTGATTGAACGCAAATGCCTCCGCAAAGGCAGCACTGTCGTGGTGGTCAGCTCCATCCTCTCCGGCGATAAAGTCGTGGATGCCGTTCAGATGCGGGAGATCTGATTTATCGCCCGTCAGATAACTACATCTTGGCAACCTTCGGCACCTTATCAGTCGTGGTCACAACCCGATCCGTGCGATTGAGCAAGCCGCTCGGACGCACTCCGAGATAAAGCATGCCAAGAAGACAGACGGAGAGGGACAACTTCACGCATAGCGGAATGCGAATAGGCGAAAGATCCCGCGTCTCCCGGGACCAGTAGATGGCACGGATAACCCCGAAATAGTAGTAGATGGAAACCACCACGCCGAACAAGGCCACGCCGACGAGCCAATAGTAAGCCGAGTTCTCCGCGCCCTTTTCCACTACTGCTTTCAGCAGCAAAAACTTGCCGAAGAAACCGGCCAGCGGTGGAATACCTGCCAGCGAGACCATCGCCATCGTCAGGGTGGTCGCCAGCAATGGCGAACGCTGATGAAGCCCGGCCAACGCGCTCAAGTCTTCCCCTTCCACATTCCGCATGACGATGGAGATAACGGTAAACGCACCCAACACGGTAAAGAGATAACCGGACAAATAATACAGCATCGCCGATTGACCGTTCAAACTGTATGCCGCCAGTCCCATCAGCAGGTAACCTGCGTTGGAGATGCTGGAATAGCCCAACAACCGTTTGATGTTCCGCTGTGGAATGGCGCACAGGTTTCCGTAGAGAATCGTGGCCATCGAAATGCCGATCAATAAACCCTTCCAATGTTCTGCCACTGCCGGCACAGCCTGGAAGAGGACTCGAATGAGGAGCACAAAACCGGCCGCCTTTGACCCAACCGCCAAAAATGCCGTCGAAGGCGTAGGCGAGCCTTGGTAAACATCCGGCGCCCAGATCTGAACGGGAAAAGCCGCAATCTTGAAGCCCAATCCCACCAACATGAACAAAATACCGAACAGAAATACTTTGTTGGTCAATAACTGCGGTGCCATCACAGAAATCCTGGTGAAATTCAACTCTCCAGTCAGGCCGAAGATCAGCGCAATGCCGTAAACCATGAACGCCGAAGACAACGCGCCAATGATCAGATATTTCACACCGGCTTCCAGCGACCATAACTTTCCGCGCTGAAAACTAGTCAGAATGTAGAAAGTTACCGTGATCAACTCGAGCGAAACGAATAGGAGGCTGAAGTCGTTTGCGGAGGCAGCGAACATCATTCCACTCAGGGCAAAAACAATCAGCGCGTAATATTCGCTGATTCCAGCGCCAATGCGGTCCGAAAATTCAACTGCCATGATGAGCACAATAATCGCGGCCAGCAGGAAGAACTGCTTGAAGAAGAGTGCCAACCCATCCATCACATACATCCCCTGAAAGGCATACTGCACTTCCGGACTGGCCATCTTGAAACTAAAGAAAAAGATGACACCAAGCGCGATCGCGGCCACGCCACCCAATTTGCGTTTATGCTTCGCAGGCGTCCACAAGTCTGCCAGCAGCAATGCCAGGCCGAGCACTACCACCGCTATCTCCAAACTCAATAAGGAATAGTTGTTCATCTAGCAATCAATGCTTCTTGGTTTCAATCGGTGCGGCTTCAACCAGCGCCACTTTGGCAACTTCTCCACCGGCCATGTCCACAATTCTCTTGGCACTAGGCTCAATTTTTTCCGTCAGCAACCTTGGAAAGAAGCCAAACACCAATAAACTGACCAGAAGAATCAAATAAGGAACTTTGCGATGTGGAAAGGCGGATTCCGCCACGCCCATGAATTTTTCCGGCACGACGCCATGCAACATATTTCGAATCGCCCGCAGCATATACACTGCGCCAATTACCGACGCGCCCCACACTGCTATACCCGTAATCAAGGGATAGGTCTTATACGCACCGAAGAAAATGGTGACTTCGCCAGCAAAATTCGCAAATCCTGGCAAGCCGCATCCGGCAAACAAGGCCATCATCAGCGCGGTGCCAAGGAACGGCAACTTCCGTAATAAGCCACCCATTTTGTCCATCTCGAGTGTACCGGTGATGTGGTAGAGGTACCCACTCAAGCCAAAGCTCAGGGCCGCAAGAAATCCGTGCGCAATCATTACCAGCACCGCGCCCGTTATACCGATAAGGTTCAAACTCGCAATTCCCAGGAACACAAAACCCATGTGCGCCACGCTGGAGTAACCGATCAGCCAGTTGAAATTCTTCTGCCGCATTGCGACTAAACCACAATAGAAAATGTTCCCCAAACAAAGCCAGGCAATCACGTTGATCCAGCTATGCGTCGCTTGAGGCAATAGCGGCAGCGCAATACGGATCAAACCATAAAGGCCGAACTTCTTCAGCACACCGGCATGCAACATCGCCGTCGCAGTCGGAGCGGAACCATATCCCAGCGGTGCCCATGTATGGAATGGCCACAAGGAAATCAAAATGCCGAATCCGAAGAGCAATAGGGGGAAAATGAAATTTTGATCATGCAAAGAAATCGGATGATCCTTCACGTAGGTCGTCAAAGCAACGATATCAAAAGTGTTTGCCCCCGACTTCACGTACAGCGCAATCAATCCAACCAAGGAAATCAACGCACCAATGCTCAGATACAGCGTAATCTGGAAGGTCGCATAGTTCTTATTCTCTCCCCTGCCCCAGACACCAATCATGATAAACGTTGGCACCAGCGCCAGTTCGTGGAAGAAGTAGAACATGAAGATGTCCAGCGATGCGAACGCCCCCAAAATGCCTCCGGTCATGACAAGTAGTAAAATGTAGAATTCCTTGTCTCGACTGTTGATGTCCCAGGAAACACAGGCAGCCGCAAACGCCACGATTGCCCCCATGAGGATCAGCCCCACGTTTATCCCATCCACCCCAACATGATAATTTAAGCCGAGCGATTTCACCCACGGAATAAGCTGCTCGAACTTATACGTGCCGCTTTCCCCTATGACCGCATTGTCGTACTGCCAAAACATCTTGATCGCCAGGATCATCGTCACGAAGGTCGCGACCATGGCCACAATGCGCATGACAAAACGGTAGTTCCGCGGCACGAAACAAAGCACCAGCGCTGCGATCAGCGGACAAAGTATGATGGATGTAAGGGGGGACATGTTTTAACGCGCGAGAATGAGGTAAAGCACCAGTGCCACGCCTGCCACCAGCAGGAAGGCATAAGTCTGCAGACTTCCGGTTTGCACCAGGCGCAAAGCGCGGCCGATAAATTCCGTTGTTCCCTGGGTGCCGCGCACCATGAATCCTCCAATGATCCAACGGTCAATGCCATTCGCCAGCTTGGCCAGAGCCTCCTGCGTGCAGGGAATCAGCACATGCTCATAAAACTCATCGAAATAAAACTTGTTGCGCATCAGGCGCGACAGGAAGCCAAGTTTCTCCGGCAACGGATCGACCATCTTGTTCCAATAAAACGCAAAGGCAGCCGCAATACCTGCTAAAAAGGCGAGTATGCCAAAGGCGGCAGCGAGCGGAGAATCATTAATGGGGGCCATGATTCCATCCACCCAGCTGGCGACATGCTCTACTTTCTCCGGTTCAAAGAATTTGCCGTACACTCCTTCAATCCCAATAACTCCGCCTATGAAACTGAACACAGCCAGGATTATCAAGGGCCACTTCAGCATGCCGGGTGCTTCATGCGCATGGTCAGCCGCTTCCGATCTCGGCGCACCATAGAACGCCACAAACACCAAACGGAACATGTAGAATGTGGTCAATATGGCAGCTAATAAACCCAGAATAAACAGCCCGTAATGATGGGTCTCCATGGCCTGCCCCAAAATGCCATCCTTGCTGTAGAAGCCGCTAAGTGGTGGACATCCTGCCAATGCCAACGTGCCTATCGTAAAAGTTACAAATGTTGTGGGCATTTTTTTCCTCAACGCCCCCATCTTCCAAATATTCTGCTCATGATGCACTGCATGAATCACCGCACCAGCTCCAAGGAACAACAACGCCTTGAAGAACGCATGCGTGGTCAAATGGAACATCGCAGGCGTCGGCCCATGAGTTCCCACCGCCATCACCATGTAACCCAGTTGCGACAGGGTGGAATAGGCAAGGATGCGCTTGATGTCATTTTGTTGGATCGCTATGACGGCCGCCAATAAGGCGGTGATTCCGCCAATCCACGCTATGACTTCCAACGCGTGCGAACCTGACACGTCTAACAGAAAATAAATCCGGCAGAGCATGTAAACACCCGCCGCCACCATCGTCGCTGCATGGATCAAAGCGCTGACCGGCGTCGGGCCTTCCATCGCATCCGGCAACCAGACGTGCAGCGGAAATTGCGCCGACTTGCCAGCTGCACCGCAGAAAACCAACAGCCCTGCCGCAGTCGCGACCCCCGCAAACTCCAAGGTGTGCTTATCAAGATATTGCTTTAAAGCATCGAAGTTTAAACGGTGACCCAGGGTGGCCCACACGAGCAGGATGCCTACTAAAAATCCAAAATCACCGAGACGATTGGTAAGAAACGCTTTCTTGCAAGCATCGGCCGCCGAGGGCCTTTCATACCAGAAACCAATGAGCAAATAGCTGGAGATACCCACCAATTCCCAGAAGATGAACATCATCAGGAAATTGTCCGCCATAACGATCCCAAGCATGGAGAAGATGAACAGGCTCAGGCAGGCAAAATAGCGGCTGTAACCGGGATCGCCCTTCATGTACTCCCACGAGAAAATGTGGATGAGGCCGCCCACGCCCGTAACAATGAGCATCATCATCATGCTCAGCGCATCCAGCTTCAGTCCTATATCGATCCTTAAGTAATCAACTTGAAGCCAGGTGGCGGTGATTTGCGGAAACTGCTGCTGTCCCGAATTCTGTAAAACGAAATACAGAATCGAAGTGAGAAGAAAACAGACCACAACTGCGGCAATGGAAATCTGTGCGCTGACGCGCGGCCTCGACTTGATGCCGGGAATAAGGCTTATCAATGCCACCGAAACCAATGGCAGAAACAGAATCAGCCACGCAAACTTTTCTATAGGTATTTCACTCATGGAATCGGCCTAATACTTCAGTGTGGTAAGATCTTCCACGTGAGCCGTCTGCCGTTTCCGGTAGAGCGCCACAATTAATGCCAAACCGACAGCCACCTCGGCCGCAGCAACCGTTATGATAAAAAACACCATGATCTGGCCATCCAGTTTGCCGTTAAAACGGGAGAGCGCCACCAAGGCCAGGTTCGCCGCGTTGAGCATCAACTCCAGGCACATGTAAATCACCAGCAGATTCCGGCGCATGATGACGCCCAGCATTCCCAGGCTGAACAAAAGCCCGCTGACGACCAGATAATGTTCGAGGCCGATTTGCATTATTTTAAATCCTTCTTGCTAAGGAGAATCACGCCCACCATCGCCACCAGGAGCAGAATGGACAGAATTTCGAAAGGCAGCAGGTAATCGCTAAACAGTTTCGTGCCCAATTCCACCGTCCCCCCGACCGCACGATCAGTCACGTTTGGTAGTTGATCCTTGGATGCTGCCAAGGCCTTGTAAAATATGAAAGCAATGGCCGCCACGGAAGTAACTCCGGTAACTGCTCCAAAGAGATTGACCCTGCGCCGTTCCTCAGCTTTGAGGTCAAGCAACATGATCACGAAGAGGAACAAAACCATCACTGCGCCTGCATATACTAACACCTGGACGGCACCCAAAAAGAAGGCGTTTAATAGCACGAACAACCCCGCCATCGAGCCGATTGACAACACAAGACACATCGCGCTGTTGATCGGATTGCGATTGATGATGACAAACGCACCGCAAATCAACGTCAGCGCCGCAAATATGTAAAACAGATACTCTGGCATTTAAAAGGGTTCCTTGCTCGATAGAAGGCCTTACGGGGTCATGCCCTGTTCCTTGGCTTCTTCGGCTTTATGTTTCCACTTCTGAATCTTGTCCTGATGAATCCCGCCCAACGAAAGCAGCTTCTCCTTGTTATAGATCATTTCTTTCCGACTGGTGCCGGTCAGGGAATAATCTTTCATGAGGAAAATAGCTTCCTCCGGACAAACTTCCTGGCAAAAACCACAGAAGATGCACCGGAGCATATTGATCTCAAATTCCTTGGGAGCCTTCTCCACATTGCCAACCTTCGGATCGCCTTCGGTTCCGGGAGGAATGATTTTAATCGCTTTGGGCGGGCAAACGAATTCGCACAACTGGCAGGAGACACACTTCGTGCGGTCTTCTTGATCCTTGACCAGGTAGGGCGCACCACGATAACCCGGCGGCACAGTCCATTTCTGTTCCGGGTACTCCATCGTCACGGTCTTACCCTGAAAAAGCGTACGACGGAAGTGGCGACCTGTGACCTTGAGACCACCCCAAAGCGCGGGGAGATAAAGCCGCTCCCAGAAACTTAGTTTTTCACGTTTAACAATCATTCTTCAAATCCGTTAGTGGGTGTTCTTGAGTGCCACCAGCCACAACACAACTGCCGTGATTAAAATATTAGCCAAAGCCAGGGGAATAAAACGACGCCACCCCAAATCCATCAACTGATCATACCGGAAGCGCGGAAACATCCAGCGTATCCAGATAAAGATCAGCATTAACAATATGATTTTACCGATGAAAATTCCAATATGGAGCAAGCCTATGCCAATTGAATCCGCTGGTTGATCCAGACCGAACCAAGGCAACGTCCAGCCTCCCAAAAACAACGTGACCATCATCGCAGACGAGGCAATCATGTTTGCGTATTCACCCAGGAAGAACAGCGCGAACTTCATCGAGCTGTATTCCGTGTGGTAGCCGGCCACCAATTCGGTTTCTGCTTCCGGCAAGTCAAACGGAAGGCGGTTGGTTTCGGCAAAAGCTGCAATAATGAAAATGATAAACGAAAGCGGCTGTTTAAATAACAACCAGTTTGGCAACCAACTGATTCCGAATAGCCCACCAGTTTGATAATGAATTACCCCGCTCAGATTTAGGTTACCAACCAACATGAAAACAGGGATCACGGACATGCCCATCGCAATTTCATACGAAATCAGCTGCGCACTGGAACGAATGCCACCCAGGAAAGGATACTTGGAGTTGGCTGCATACCCCGCCAGCACAATTCCATACACACCCAACGATACAATTCCGAAAGTATAGAGAATGCCAACATTCAGATCGGCAATCACCATCCGCTGCCCACCCAGATTGGAACCGAATGGAATCACCGCAAAGGTCAGCAATGCCGGCACCATCGCAATCATCGGCGCCAGCCAGAAATAAATCTTGCGCACATGCGCCGGAGTAAAATCTTCTTTTAGCAAAAACTTCAAACCATCCGCAAGTGGCTGAAAAATGCCGAGTCGAACAAGAAAAGGTCCAAGCACCGGAATTGCGGCGATGAACGGAGGCGCCGCGCGGTTCGGCCCCACACGATCCTGAATGAAGGCTGAAACCTTTCGTTCCACAAGAACAGCGTAAGCCACCATCGTCAGCACCACGCCGACCAGGATGGCGATCTTAACAAAACTCCACAGCGCCATCTGCCCCGTCGGGCCGAGTTCTGCAAGCATGGGACTGAATGTGTGCAAGTAATCCATTTCTGAAATTAAATTTGTATCGTCACACCCTTGTCACCCAGCGACGCCCAGGTGACTCCATTGAACGCCGGGATTTCCTGCGCCATTTGGTTGAACAAACCTTCGATTGAGGAATATCCATTCTTGCCGGTCACATTATGAACCAGTTCATGCAAAAATTCCCACTCCGGACGAGCTTCCCCGCGCGGGACGATCGCCTGCATGAATTTCTGCACGCGACCTTTGCCATTCACAAAGCTGCCGCGCTTCTCAGCATGAGCACAGCCTGGCAATAGGAAGTTGGCTTTTTCCGTCGTTTTATTAGGCAAAATGTCGCTAACAATCAAGTTTTCCAGCTTGCCCAGCAAATCTTCGCCAATGCCAACCTTGGTCACATCTTCACCAAACACAATCAAGGTCTTGATGCTGCCTTTGCGAATACCATCAGCAATCTTCGGCAAATTCGATCCCATCTCTGCCGGAGAAATGCCCGTCAACTTCGCGCCATTGCTGTTCGGATTAAGATCCGTGCTGAGCAATATCTTGTCGCCTGGACCAGTCCGCGGCACGGAATCCGTAATCGCATTGAACTTTTTGGCAATCTTCGAAAGCAAATACAGTTCTTCGTTCGTCTGACGAGCCGAACCTACAATCGCCACCGACCCCGGCTGAGCCTTGGCCAACTTCTCGCCAATCTGCTTGAGCACATTGCTCCAGGTGGTCTGCGCCAACCCAATTTTCACTTCCGTCAGGCGGTCGTCCCGATTGATCCACTTGTAGTTCAAGCGACCGGAATCGCACATCCACGTCGAATTCACCGCATCATTCTCGCGCGGCTCGTAACGGTAAACCTTTTCCTCACGTGAGCCGATGATGATATTGCAGCCGGTTGCACAACTGGTGCAGACGCTCTTGGTTTCCTTCAGGAACCAAACACGCATCTTGAAACGAAAATCCTTGGAAGTCAGCGCACCGACGGGGCAAATATCCACCGTGTTCAGGGTGTAGTTGTTATCAAACGATTTGCCGGGATAAGCGCTCAGCGTGTTATAACTGCCACGATTCACGATGCCCAATGCATCATCCCCAACGATATCGCGCGAAAAACGGATGCAACGTGTGCAAAGAATGCAACGCTCGTCGTCCAACATGATGCGAGGCCCGAGATCCACCCGCTTGGGTTTGTGAACCTTTGGCTCCACGAATCGGCTGGTGGCCTGACCGTAATCCACTGAATATTCCTGCAACTTGCATTCACCAGCCTGATCACAAATCGGGCAATCCAGCGGATGATTGATCAGCAAAAATTCCAACACACCCTCACGCATCTGTTTCACGGCAGGCGTCGTGGTGTAAATTTCCATTCCAGGCGAAATCGGCGTTGCGCAGGCAATCGCCGGACGAGGAGACTTGGCGATCTTCGGCGTGCCATCGGGATTCATCACCGGCTTTCGATCCGGTCCCATGGCGGGTGTGCCGAATTCGACGAGGCACATGCGGCAATTTCCAGCCACCGGCAGCTTGGGATGATAGCAATAATGCGGCACATCCACCGTGGCCATCGAGCAGGCCTGGATCATGGTGGTCGGAACCTGTTTGCCAGTCATGGGATCCGGCACGGTCTTGGGCACAGAAATTTCCTTCCCATCAACCTTGATCTTGATGGTTTCAATCGCTGGCTGAGCCGGCTTGTTTTCCGTTGTCGCTACTGTCGACATATTAAAATTTTAGTGTGTTGGGCTGGCGGCAATTTTCAAATCCGCCGTCGGGCCCGCGCCAGAACTGGCGGCAGCACGTTTGGCCTCATCTGCTTCGCCCTTGGCAATGAACTCGTCTTTGAATTTACCCACAAAGCTCTGCACTGGCCACGAACAAGCTTCGCCGAATGCACAAATGGTGCGTCCGCCAGGAATGTTGTCTGCAATCTTGAGCAGGTATTCCGCATCCTGTTTGCGACCTTCACCGTGGGTCATGCGATGCAACGCCTTGCTCATCCAGAGCGAGCCTTCCCGGCACGGTGTGCATTGGCCGCAGCTTTCGTGGGCGTAGAATTCGCTGAGATTCGCCAGTGCTTCGACGATGTCCACCGAATCATCCATCACGATGATCGCACCGGAACCGGACATGCTGCCCGCAGCCATGAGCGAATCGAAGTCGTACGGCAGGTCAAGCATATCCACTTCCTGCTCGATATCCTTGCCGTCCGGCCCCTTCTTCTTGAGCTTAAACTTTTCTCCCGCTTTGAACACCTTGGCTGAGGAACCACCGGGAATAATCGCCTTAAGTTTTCGCCCATCGTGCAGACCGCCTGCAAATTCATTGATCAACTGGCCAATCGTCGCTTTGCCGACTTCAATCTCATAATAACCGGGCTTCTTCACCTGCCCGCTGATGCTCACGATGCGGGTGCCGGTATTATTCGGAGTTCCGATCTTGGCATACTCCGAACCACCCATTGCAACCACATGCTTCACCTGACAAAGCGTCTCGACATTGTTCACAATCGTCGGGCACATGTAGAGACCCAAAATCGCCGGGAAGTAAGGTGGCTTAATACGCGGATAAGCACGTTTGCCTTCGAGTGACTCAATCAAACCCGTCTCTTCACCGCAAATATAAGCACCCGCTCCACGATGGACGTGAATTTCCAAATCGTAGCCGCTGCCGAGGATGTTTTTTCCGAGGAAATTCTTCGCCCGAGCTTCCTTCAAAGCCTTGTTCAAAATGCGCGCACCATCGGGAAATTCGCCACGGATATAAATATAGGCGAGCTTCACGTCATTCGCGAAGCAGGAGATAATCATCCCTTCGATCATCTGGTGCGGGTCTTTATGCAGAATCTGGCGATCCTTGAAGGTCCCCGGCTCCGATTCGTCCGCATTGCAAATCAGGTAAATCGGCTTGCCACTCTTGCGATCTACAAAAGACCACTTCAAACCACAGGAAAAACCAGCGCCACCGCGACCGCGCAAACCGGAAACTTTGACGTCCTCACGGATCTGCTCCGGACCGCTCATCGACTTGCCATCGGGCAAACTCTTAGGCTGGATGGCCAAAGCCTTCTTCAGGGCTTCATACCCTCCATGACGCAAATAGCACTCCATATCAGCCGTATAACCCGGCTGATCGACATTTTTTAAGATGAGGCGAAATTCTTGAGGCATATCTAGCTATGAACAGCTTGACTCTCTGGCCAAACCCTTTATTTTGTCACCACTCGGAATGCCGAATGGTGTAATGGTAGCACGGCTGCCTCTGGAGCAGTCTGTCATGGTTCGAATCCATGTTCGGCAGCCATTCTTGAGTTTCATTTGCATTTTCCCAGTATCTCGTCCGCTTTTTGATTCGTGACCCCTTCGTAGAAGTCCTCGTTACACATCATCACTGGCGCGGTGCCACAGCTCGCGAGGCATTCGACAAACTCGACCGAATATTTGCCGTCTTTCGTGGTTTGAACCCCATGTGCATGACTGTCCAAACCGAGCTTTTCACAAAAATACTTATGCAGCTTGTGCGAACCACCGAGCGCACAGCTCAATGTCCGGCACACCTTGATCTGGTGCTTGCCCGCAGGCTCCTGCCGGAACATCGGATAAAATGTCACCAGTTCGTAAACGTTGATCGGCTGCAACTCGAGCTTCTTCGCAATCCACTCAATCGCTTCCTTCGAAACATATCCGAAGTGTTCTTGAATCGCATGCAGGAACATCAATGATGCGCTCCGCTTGACGGGATAATGCGTCACAAGTTCGTTCAACTCAGCTTCCAATGCTGGCGGAACAACAAAATTGCCCGTCGACAGGACACTGGCGCGGTTTTGCTGGGTGGAATCAGGTGCGCTCATCGATCACATTCTCCCATTACGAAATCAAGCGAACCCAAAATCGCCACGGTATCACTCATCATATGACCCGGCAGCAGGTGCGGCAAAATACTCAGGTTCACAAATGATGGCGCACGAATCTTCATCCGATTCGGAGTGCCACCACCGGTGCTGTTGATATAAAATCCGAGTTCGCCTTTCGGATTCTCAGCACCAAAATAAATTTCTCCCGGCGGCGCATTGTCTCCCTGGGTGACGTTGATGAACTGATGAATTAACTCCTCCATCGAGGTCAAAACTTTTTCCTTCGGAGGCAAACCGACTTTGCCATCGGCCACACGTATAGGCCCATCCGGCAACTGATCCAGACATTGACGCAGAATGCGCACGCTTTGACGCATTTCTTCCATGCGCACAAGGTAACGATCGTAACAATCACCTACCGAACCTGTGGGAATATCAAACTGGAGTTTGTCGTAAACGAGATAAGGATGCGCTTTGCGCATATCGAAATCTACGCCACTGCCGCGCAAATTCGGGCCGGTCAGACCATAATCAATCGCATCTTCCCTGGAAATCACGCCCATATCACGGGTGCGATCCACGAAAATACGATTGCGAGTCAGCAGCTTCTCCGACTCATCAAAGTTAACCACGACTTCATCACAAAATTTCCGGCATTGCTCCACCCATCCCGGCGGAATATCCCGCGAAACACCGCCGATGCGTGTGTAACTGGTGGTGAAACGAGCGCCAGTCAAAGCTTCACAGAGATTATAAATCGTCTCGCGTTGCGTGAAGGTGTGCAGGAAGACGGTCAGCGCGCCGACATCCATCGCGAACGCGCCCAACCCCAACAGGTGAGCCGAAACACGCGCCAATTCGCAGCAAATCACGCGAATATATTGGCAACGCAGCGGCAAATCCTTATCGATCCCCATCAGTTTCTCGACGGCCAGCGCATAAGCCACGTTGTTGGCCAAAGGCGCCAAATAATCCAGTCGATCCGTATAAGGGATGAACTGGGTGTAAGTCATGTTCTCGGCGATCTTTTCATCTCCACGATGCAGATAACCGACATCGGGAGCCGCTTTGGTAATGATTTCGCCATCAAGCTCCAGCACCAGGCGCAACACGCCATGGGTGGCCGGATGTGAAGGTCCCATGTTGAGGACCATTTTTTCACCTTCAGCTTCCGGCAAATCCTGCGCTCCAGCGGGAGCTGCTGAAATGGCATCAGCCGCGCGTGCGTGCGGGTCTTTAAATTCTATGTCGTGAACGGTGGCCATGATTCAAATTACTTCTTTTCAATGGGACCAGGACCATGCGAATGACCGTGGGCATCCTTGATGTCATCGCGACGCTCCACTCGCGCATTAAGTTCCAAGGCATCCGTTTCCGGGATGCGGACACGTGGTTCGCGGGCGATGCGGTCCTTGCCGCCAGCAATGGTAACGAACGGCCCGCCTTCAAGCGGAGCCGGTTTCGTAAATGCCACTTCAGGCATTTCGCTCGGTTTGCCCGCCAGCGGGAAATCCTTGCGCAAAGGAAAATAAGGATAGCCTTCCCACATCAAAATCCGGCGCAAATCAGGGTGCCCGCTGAAACGAATCCCCATCATGTCGTAAATTTCACGCTCATGCCAGTTGGCAGTGCGCCATACGGTGGAAATGGTGGGAAGTTCTGACTTCTCTTCGCTGACATCCGTCTTCAACCGCAGATGGCAGTGGTGTCCGTAGCCGTAAAGCTCATAAACCAGTGTCCAGCGGGGGTCGTTGCCGTAATTATCAACACTGCTCAGATCCACCAAATAATCGAAACCCAGTTCCTTCTTGGCCACTGCACACACTTCGGCGATGCGCTCGGCATCGCCGATCTTAATCGTCACTTCTCCACGAAACTCCGCGGGATCGGAAATAAGATCACCGAATTTCGCTTTGAGCTGTTGTGCTAGTTCGAGGGACGACATGACTATGATTTTTTCTGAGTTACCGGATAAGTGACTCCGACTTATGCCACTTTCTTCAAATTCGATAAGGTAGGCTCTTTCGAGACTTTGTTCTGGAGCTTGATTAAGGCATCCAGCAGCGCTTCAGGACGCGGTGGACATCCAGCGACATAAACATCGACCGGAATAATGCGATCCACACCCTGCAGCACGGCATAACTGCGATACATCCCACCGGTGGAAGCGCAGGCGCCCATGGCAATTACCCACTTGGGCTCAGGCATTTGATCGTAAATGCGCTTTACGGCCATCGCCATTTTATAAGTCACCGTGCCCGCCACAACCATCACATCGGACTGACGGGGGGAGAAACGCATGACCTCGGAACCGAACCGGGCAATATCATAACGACTTGCACCGGCAGCCATTAATTCAATGGCACAGCAAGCCAGCCCCATCGGCATCGGCCAGAGTGAATTCTTACGAAACCAGTTCAGGGCCGCGTCGACACGGGTGACAATAACGTCGCCCTCGACCTTGGAATTGTAACCGAATTCGGTGCTTGTTTGCATAAATTAGTGGCTTAAATACCACTGTCTTAAGGAAACTAATCAGCAAAGAAAAGTCAGGCAAGTTGAATTTGTGATTTTTTTCACAAGCACACGCCTCTTAAGAAGCTGGCCTAACGTTGCTCCCCGATAGGTTAAACCAGCTTTAAATGTTCTAAAACTTCCTTTGGCGGGCCTTTAAAGCTGAACAACGGCGTGTTGCCAATGTATTGCAGATCCTTGGTTCCTTCCTTCGATGTGTAGAAGCCCGTGGTGGTCAGATCGCGAACGCAGGTGAAGAAATAAGCAGCATTCAGAAATTCCGGCTTGGCTTTGGGGGAATAGCAAATGTCGTCGCAGATTTTGGTTTTCTGCTCCTCTGAAAGATCGGCAAATTCCTTCTGAAACCGCTTTTTCGACTCTGCGTTCAACCAGACGATGCCTTCCTGAATCCGCTTTTTGTCCTCCTGCTGCTGGGGATAGGGCGCGCTTACCCATTCATCGATGAAATCCGGCACGCCAACCTTGCTGGCGCTGGGCGATTTTTCATCCTCCGGAATAATGACGTCACAAAGCGCGGAGAGGCTGTTAAGCTCCTCCTTCGTCATGGTCCGTTCCCACGGAACCATCGGATGCATCAGGTTGGGATCGCTCAAAGTCCATTGCGATAACTTTCCCGGACCGCCCGTGGCCTTGTCCCAATCTAATGCCGGAAATACTGCCAGCGTGGCTGCAACCCACTTGATGGCTTCGCGACGTGCCATTCTTTTCGGTTCGATTTCGCTCATAATTGCTGAAATGGTTCTGGTTAACTTGGGTTTTGGAGATTATTAGACGTTGCCCTTTCTTTAATTGATCTACCAGATAGTCGGAACTGCGCCAGGCCAATGCCATGATGCTGAGAGTTGGGTTTTTATCAGCATTCGAAGGGAACGGTCCGCCGTCCATGACGAAGAGGTTTTTTACATCCCAAGCCTGGCAATATTGATTGAGCACCGATTTTTCCTTTTTGGCGCCCATGCAGGTCGTGCCGACTTCATGAATGATTTTGCCGCCCGGCAGGATGGCTTTGGATCCATCCAATTGCGGCCCGTCGCCCAGCACCTTGCCACCCATCGCTTCAACGATCTGCGCGAAGGTCTTTTGCATGTGTGCCGCCTGCTTGATCTCAGCATCTGCCCATTTCCAATGGAATTTCAGCACCGGAATGCCCCACTTATCCTTCACATTGGGATCAATCTCACAGTAGCAATCGTCGTTCGGAATCATTTCGCCACGACCATCAAACCAGACGAACGATCCGTAATAGCGGCGCGCGTCTTCTTTGAGTTTCTTGCCGTAGCTGCCGCCGGTGAGCCGGTCCAGTCCATCAAACATCCCTGCCGATGGCATGCGGCGACCGCCACCGAATTCAATGTGGTAACCGCGCGGAAAGTCGAGTTTGCCGACCGCTTGGTCCTTATAACCCCACCACGGCATGTACATGTGCATGCCGGAAACACCATCTTCATTGTGAGGCGGCACGTTTTCCAGCGCCGGAATATGACCTCCCAGCCCGGAACCAACTGTATCCATCAAATAACGGCCAACTTTGCCGCTGCTATTCGCCAAGCCATTGGGGAACAAGTTGCTCTTGGAATTCAGAAGTATGCGCGCTGACTCACAGCCGCTGGCGGCCAGGATTACAACCCGGGCTTGAGCGCGCTCGTCCTTGCCGGTAAGCCTATCCACATAAATAACTCCGTTCGCCTTGCCGCTGGAATCCAACGTGACCTCCCGGACCATCGCCTGCGTGACGATATCCAGGTTGCCCGTCTTGTCCGCTGGCGGGAGCAGCACAGTGGTGGATTGAAAATTTGCTTTAATGGAACATCCACGACCGCAGGATGTTGCGTAATAACATGCAAGTCTGCCGTTCAGCGGACGGGTAAGGATTGCGAGATGAGAAGGAATAACTGGAATTTTCAGCGGATCGCAATGTTTTTTAACCAGGAGTTCATATCCGCGCGGCTTGGGTGGCGGCTGCAAAATTCCTGCTGGTGAGTTCGGTGTATTCTCCAATCCTTCATTCGATCCGAACACGCCAATCAATTCCTCCGTCTTGTCATAATAAGGAGCGAGATCGGGGTAATCGATCGGCCAGTCGATTCCCATGCCATCGCGCGATTGTGGTTTAAAGTCATATGGCCCCATGCGTAGAGCGATGCGCCCCCAATGATTGGTTCGCCCGCCGAGCATGCGTGTCCGCCACCAAGTAAACTCCGTGCCTTGGGCCATGGTGTAAGGCTCCCCGGGCACCCTCCAGCCACCGTCAACCGTGGCATCGTAAAAGCCGAAAGGCTTATCCGGCGTGCTGGCTCCGCGCAACGGCGCATCCTTGGGAAGGTTGAACATCGGCGTCTCCTTCTCCGGTTCATAATTGCGCCCCGCTTCCAGCATCAAGACTTTGACGCCTGCCTTCGCAAGCACATAGGCACTCATCGAGCCGCCGGCACCAGAGCCAACGACGATGACATCATATTCCTTGTGAGTTTTGCTGCTCGTAATTACTGGCATAACACTATTACAACCAGTAAGTCCTTCGTCGGTCAATACTGGCGAACTTTGGACCACAAACCCGGTAATTGGTTCAGTGCTTGCCGGATGACACCTTTTTTGACCCGCCCGCTTGGCTTGTAGTCCTACGCCCTCCCCTTTCCTTGTTTTGCCCCTTTTTTCGCCTTAATTGCACATGCTATTACATCAAAAAGTTGTGGACAATCCCCCTGTTCTCGCTAGATTCCCGCCTAATCCGATACCTTCCGGATCCTGGCTGAGTCGCCGCGATACCGGGAAGATTTGGAACAGAAGATAATAATATAACTCTCAATAATCATATGAAGTTCATCAAGTCCCTGACCATTGCCGTTTGCGCTGCCGCGCTCCTCGCTTCCCTCACCATCGCCAAAGCCGACGACAAGAAGGCTGACAAGAAGGGCTGCTGCGAAGCCACCGTTGAAGCGGGCAAGAAGTGCGACCATAAGTGCTGCCAGAAGGCCGCTGCCGAAGGCAAGGTCTGCAAGAAGTGCCATAAGGAAGAAAAGAAGGCCGACGCTCCTGCCAAGTAATTCAACTGTCACTTTTTACACATGCCAGCAGACTTCCTGCTGGCATTTTTGTTGTACGGACTGGTCTCCCCTTAAAACTGAATGAACACGGACCGGAACTGAATGTTTTCTGGATCCGCCAGAAGGCGGATTGGGTGCCGGAGTGGGATGAAAACATTCCACTCCAGGGAAAGCCCGAGCTTTCCCAAACAGCGCTAGAACCAGATGGGTGACTGAACGGATCGCTTCAATGAAAGCGGGTCCGGAATCAAAATTGAAATGACGGGTTCGAGTTGGCACTTAAGAAAACCAGCTCCTTGGCAGTCGTAAGCAACCCAAAAGAAAAATAATTGGGAACGATACCTTTTTATCTCTTGACCCAATGCCCTAATGGGCGAGCCCTTTTTGGCATGAGTGCCATCGTATCTAGGCGTGTCATTCATAACCCATCATTCCGGTTCATACCCCTTTATGAATCGCTCTGTCAACGAAGCTGGCACGGCACTATTCGTGAGCAAGCCTCGTGAATACCTTTCCAAGATTTTGGAACAAAGCGTTTCCATATCGCTGCACCATAGCGGGATTTACAAAGAGCACGTAAGCACAGACGCAATTCATAAATTCCGGGATGTTCAGCAGCACAGCGATGGAAAGATGGAAGAGGAAACCTGCGGCAAAAGCGTAAACCTGAAGCCGTTTATTGAATAGCATCAGGGGCATTGTCAGTTCCAAGAGGATCACACTCCAGGTCAGGAGGGTGAACAGGCCAGCAGGAGGATTAAGGCGCACAAAGGAAAAGGCCAGAGGCGTTCCCCAGGGGCCGATCAGGGTCCAGTGCATCATCTCCCCGGTGTGCCAGTAAGGGCTGATGAGCTTCCAGAATCCTGCGCCAAAATATAAAAAGCTCATTTGGATGGTGATCAGGCGGATGGCCCAGATGGATACGCCCGGTTCTCTGCCTTTGCCGGGAACGGCACGTTTGCCAAGCGCCCAGGCACCATCGAGCCGGGCAAAGCACAGGATTACCAGCAGGATCAGGTTGAGGCGATCGAAGGAGGTATTGTTGGTGGCAAAGTTCAGGGTGAAATAATAGAAGTAGAGCAACAGCACCAAGGGTGTTAGAAAAAGCGTTTTATAGCCGAGAGTGAAGCCGAAAATTACGAGGAGGGTGAATAGATAGAGGAGCCAGGCCCAGAATACGGGCAGACCAAGGTCTGGCAGAAGGTAAGGAGCGTAGACTCCGTGGTTGGAGAACAGGAGTTCCACGTTGGGGGCAAATGCAAGAAAGTAAGCCAGCAGATAGAGGCCAAAGAGAATGCGGAAAGCCGCCAATGAATGCGGGGGCACGTTCCGGAACCAGAAATGATTCCAGGCACTTCTGAACGTCTGGACCTGACCCATGGAACGGTCATTCGGCGATGATCCAGAAATGTCTTTCCGCTCCCTTGGCTGTTTGCTGGGCATAAAAACCGTCGGCACTTCTCGGCCAGGTTAGCGACTGGAGACCGACCTTGGCAAGGCAGTCCTTTGGATGGAGTTGATTGTAGCGATCCTTGATCCGCCGGCCCATGAACTGCCAGGCATCGTTATGCTTCTGGTGGTCGGGAAGCCTGTATTGGCGGTTGGCCCACATGCGACTGTTCTGATCACCGCGTGCGAAAGGAAAATAATCATCGGATGGCAATTGTTTCCAGTAAAACTCGCCAGTCTCGGGATTGGTGGCCTGCCCCCAAATGGTCAGCTGCGAGTTGTTGGTCTCGTAATAGGAAAAGACCCCAAAGATTTGAAAGGGGTCTTGCGCTGATTCAGGCAGAGGGAAAATTGGGATGCGAAATGATTGAATGGAGGAGTTGAAGATGACGGAGAGATTGGCATATAAAATTCCCACCACCAACAAAGATAAGATGACTGCTGGATCTTTAAAGGAATTTTTGGAGTTCTCAGCAGAAGTTACTTTAATGCTCATCAAGCTTGTTATTATATGATCCTGCCACATGCAAGAAATGGATGCCACAGTGTAATTGAGGCGCAATTCTCTCGGCTTGTGTGGAGGACAGCATTTTGCGGTAGATTTAGTGTAAATGCTAAGGGCCGACCTTTTGCCGACAACAACATCTTATATCCATGTGAGTGACGCTATCGGTTACGGGGCTGATTTTTATCGCTGGACTGACACCTTTGATCGATAAATAAGATTACAAGTATGGCGCATCCTCCTACCATGAATGCATATGAAGTTACAGGCTGAACGGTAAGCTGCCATACAATGCATGGCACGACGGAAAAGATCGCAATAAAGACTCTTTTCCACCTTTTTGATTGGTAAGAATATATGATAAAGCTGCTGAGAGAGCAAAGCAATCCCAGCACTACGAATATAGTATGCCAAGTCACAAGAAAATCCTATTACGGAGCCTTACTCTTGCACGCAGATATACAGCTATTGTAGCTGATGAGTAAATCCGCTTGTGCGGCAGCCCCAGCAAGGATACCCACAATTGCCCCCACACCAGTAGACTCTAACAATGCAACTCCCGTAACGACGCCAGCCGTTCCAATCGCCAAACCTGCAGTGCAGCAAGCCACGCACGTGCCTTGATGACAAGTATTACCCGGACACAAGCTCATCGTAATAGAACCCGCCGAACCCAAAAGGGCTGCCAGACCGCCCATCGCGCCAACTACGGGGAGAGGCAGTCTAATCGGCGGAAACCATCTTGCAAGACCGAATGGATCAACTCCTTCCATAGGATCGTTACCCACGAATTGATAAAGATTATAGCCTCCCAACTCACCCAACGGATCCCTAGTTAGCCATCTTTGCAAATTAGGATCATAGTACCGATGAAGATAGCAAACCAGTCCAGAATTCTGATGGAACTCTTTGCTTGAGAACTGGTAGAGATTGGCTTCCGCCAAGGGGCCGGATTTGGAAAGAATATTCCCGAATGGATCATACAAATATTTTGCAACGATGACCTGTTGGGCATTGATGAGGGCGGTTATATTTCCATTTCCATCAGCATGGTAGAAAGCGTTCTGCTGAGAGGCGCTATCGTTGCGGGCCAATAATCCACCGATACCCCCAGCTTTTTGTAATTTTCCGCTTAAATCATTTCCCCGTGTATAGGTAACAAGAAGGAGATTATTGGCATCCCGTTCCTGGATGACTAGATTGCCATCATAGACGTAGTGCACTTCATTAGTTTGCGACCAAGCGCTGCCCTGCCAGATAAACTCCTTGCGGATACGACGACGGAACTTGCCATCGTAGGTGAACTCGCTCTTCCAGGCGTTGGTCACGGTGACGCGGATGAGTTGATTTTCATCATCGTAATCAAAAGTGCGTTTTCCATCGCCAATCAGGTTGCCATTCTGGTCATAGAGATAAGTGGCGGTGACGGGCAGGTAGACCGTCACCGAGTTGGTATCGATGCGGCCCAGGCTATCATAGGCAATGGCGGTGTAGGTGTTGTTGCCATCGACCGGATGCAGACCACGCTGGGCAAAGGTGGAGTCCACGTAGCGGAGGGCTGGCGACCCATTCACGGTGACATTAGTGGCCGGAGACCCGGTGGTGCCGATGACGGTCAAGGTCGTGTTGGTATCGCGGATGACATTGGTCAATTCATTCAAGGAATTGACACCAAAGGTTTGCACCAGGGCATCATTGGTGCGCCGAATTAGATTGTGGGCAGCATCGTAACCGTAGCCAAACTGCTCATTATACTTGACGCTCGACCCTTTGGCACTGATGAGTTGCCCGACATTGTCATACTTGTAGATATTGGTAAGACCCGTGTGGACCTGATTCGTGCGCTCTCCAGCCAGGTCATAGAAATAGGTATGCGAATTTAAGGTGCCGTTGGTACTGTTGTTGAGCCAGGTGCCTTCCAACCGGGCCATGCCATCGGTGCCATAAGTATTGGTGATGTAGGCGCCATTGGGAAGCAGGAGCTTTTGCACCAAGAGGGACGGGGAATTGGGCTGGCCCGAACCATATTGATAACCAAATGCTCCGGCGGGAGAAGTCGTGTTGGTTAAGCGTCTCGCTCCATCGTAGGCATAAGTTTGGAACCAGTCCGAGGCGCTGGGTTGTTGCAGGCCCAGGCTGGTGCGCTGGCGGACGGTATAACCATAGGTAAGGGTGTCATTACTCCACGGACCATCTTCACTGAGCAGATCGCCCACGGCTGTATAGCCAAACTTGGTAGTTCCCACGGCGTCAACCATGTTGGTCAGGTGGTTAACTGCATCGTAGGCGAGCGAGATGGCCGGGCTTACGGGATAGGTCACATTGGTCAGGTTGCCCACGGCATCGTAGCCGTAGTAGGTGTTGAGCTTTTCAGCGCTCCAGCGATTGGTAAACCGCTGGTTGGCGTCATAGCGGTAGATGAGAATGACATTACCCAACTGATCGAGTTTGTTGGACACAGAGCCATAGAGGTCATAGTTCCAAGTGGTGATCTGGCCCTTGCCGTCAGTCAAGGTCTGGAGGTCGCCTGAAGGCTTATAGGAAAAGAGAGTGAATTCTGTGTTGGCATTGGTTTCCGAGGTCTTGCGCCCGGCAACATCATAACCATAAGAGGTGACTTCATTGATTTGATTGGTGTAATAAGCCAAGCCTTTGACGGAGTAGGCAAGCGACTCCTTTCCGCTATCGGGATAGGTGCGCTTGGTTGGACGATTCAAGTTGTCATACAGAATGTCCACCAAGACGCCATTGGCATCGACGATGTTGGTGGCCCGGTCCCGCAGATCAAAGGCGAGCGTTTGCACCCGGCCGAAGTAGTTGCTGACAGCATATTTTAGGCCCTGGTTATTGAACCAGTTGGTTTCGCTGTGGCTGGCATTGTCGACCGTGTTGGTCAATTGATTCATCAGGTTGTAATTGTTGGTCAGACTGCTGTTATCAGCCAGAACAGTGGCAATCAAACGGCTCGCATTGTCATAATAGTAATGCGTCCAGTTGCCCAGGGCATCCTGAATGCCGCTTAAAGCCCCGCAATCACAGTAATCGAAGATGGTCACCTTCCCTAAGGCATTGGTCCAGGCGGTCTGTTGGCGCAGGGAGTTGTAGCCATAGGAGTTGGTGAAGCCCATGCGGTCCACAACTCTCACGAGATCCAGTTTGTTATAGGTGTATTTGATGGCCCCACGGGGATCGCTGCTGTTCGTGATGCGCTGCAGGGCATCATAGAGGTTGGTGGTGGTAAGCCCACGCTCATCCGTATGTGTTTTCACCAGAGTCAAGTCATACGTGTAGGAATTGGTCTTATTGATTTCGACTTCAATATTGTTCACGAGCAGTCCATTTGCATCGTAAATGTTGGTAATGTTGAGACCTGCAGGGGTCTTTGTATTGATGAGCTGATAGGCAGCGTTGTAGGTGTAGGTCGTGATTTCATTCACGGCATTGGTCCAACGCAGCACCTGATGATTGGTATCGTAATTATAGGCGTTTAGAATTTCACCACTGGGCCCGATTTCCTGCAGCAGATCCTGGCCGTTGCTGTCATACACGTACTGGTTGGTCCGGGTACCAATGGTACCATCAGCCAGGGTGTAGCTGGAGAGGATGTTGGTGGGATAACCCCATTGATTGCGATCATACTCGGTATAGGAAGTAGAACCGTCGGGCAGCACTTGTCCAATCCGGGAAGGCAGTTTGCTGGTGCCCACCAAGATGGGGAGAACTGGCTCTTTGCCTGGATAGTCGTAGAAAGTAAACTGGCCATCAACGGTTCCCTCCGCATCCGGGCTCGGGGACCTTACCCAGCTGATGGTGTCACTAATGCTTGCAAGAGTCTCATGCAGCCAGTGCTTCATTTCCGCCTTTTTATAGTCGGCGAGCGGCAGATCCCCAAGGGTGGGATCCGCCAGGCTGGCTAGACCGGCAGCAGAAATGTTCTTGTACTGCAGCCGGTTCCAGTGAAAGCTGTTGCGATAGTAGTAGTAACTGGTTTCATAGGTATTGGGCCAGTTGGTGGGAACCAACTCCGCCGGAATGTCGAAAGGAAAATCTGGCGCATAATCCCGGTAGAGGAAAAGCTGCTGGGCAGCATTAGGCTCGGTAACGAGGACCGAGCGATTAAAATAGCCCTCAAGCATGAAAGCGATCGAGTCGAGCTGGAAGCTCGTGGTACCGTATGGTGTGGTCAGGTTGGTGATGGAACCATTGTCATCGTAGAGGAAACTGCTACTCATGCCGATCACATCAGTGGTGTTGGTGAGGAAGCCGCCATTGACATCGTCATAGGCCAGATAATTGGTCCGCCCGTAGGCATCCTCCATGGAGGTGATCTGATTGGGGTAGCTGGGATCGGCATAGCGCACGTAGTTGGTCTTACCATCTCCATCCACGAGATAGTTCAGGCGCACATGGCCTGTCATGGCATCATCCAAATAATCATAGTAGTAGCTGATATGGTTACCCGACGCGTCCACCTTTTGCGTGATGAAGGCGGTGTTGGCCGGGCCAAAATTGCTGAGAATGAGTCCGTAATTGTCCACGCTACCATTCGGGTAGAGCATGGCAAAATTGGTGATTACCCCCGCTCCATTAGTCTGGAATTGCATCTGTTCGGTGGTGAAGTAGGAGGTCATAAAGTTTTCCGTGTCGCTGGCCTTGAAGGTCAGTTCCCCTCCTCCCGCCACATAGAGTTTGGAGGACTCATCCGGCCAGTAGCCAGTGGGACTGTATTCAATGCGCGACATGAGGGCGGAGTTCCAGCTCGGTCCCAGGCTGAAGAAATAAGGCAGTTGCGGCCGGGTATCGCGTTGTTTATAGAACATGGTGAAGGAGACCCGTGGCCCTTTGGCGGGCTGATAACCCAGAGGCTCATCCTGCATCCAGACCGATTCATAGGGTTCGGACACCCACCAGATGGGCATGCCGATGCCGCTGGCCAGTTCAATGTGGCTGGCCGCGTCATTGTCACTCAACTTCGTACAAGTGGGGCACCCATTTTGGGGGCTTGGTCCTGCACTTGGTCCGTGACCTGGTCCTGGTCCGTGTCCTGGCCCTGGTCCATTACCTGGCCCTGGTCCATTACCTGGTCCTGGTCCATTACCTGGTCCTGGACAGCATGCAGGACAAGGATTGGTACAGGGAGGGCCACTATTGGTGGAATTAAAGGTATTGGGAGCGCCTTTGCCGAAGATCTTGCTGGCATCCAGGGCAGCCAATTGATGATAACTCGGGGAGAGTTTGTTGCTGCTCAGGAGGAAGAAACCGCTAGCTTCGGCATTGATGGCCTCACTGCTGAGCCATTGCTCATGGCCAAAGGTCGGGTCGGTGACCTTGTACTTATCCCCTCTTTTGGCCAGGATGGAGGCGTAGTGGTTCTGCTTCAAATGGACCACGGAGGGCACCACGAGTTCCTCTCCTTCCACACGCTGGGCCGGCACCAGATCCAGTTCATACTTCTGGGAAAGTTCACCCAGTTTGGAAAGGGAGAAGCCGGTTTCCGGTGAAGCCATGCCCACGAGTTCGTAGCCCTTGAACTCCTTGCCCTTGAGTTCCTTCCCCACATTCCACAGCGCCAGTGAGCCACAGCGGTAGGAGCGGCCCGAGTTGTTGGCCATTACCCGGAAGGCTTCGTAGTTGGAGTTGAATAACTGTTGCAGCGGCCCGCGGTCCAGTCGCCGCCCCTTGGTTTCGGCATAGATTTCAGTCAACCGCTCCACCCTTCCCAGGCTGGTCAACAGTTCCGTCCAATTGGCCAGCGTGTAATCGGCCACCCGCTTGCCATTGCCCTCCATTTTTTTGGTGACAGCCCAGGCCTTCTCCCAATGTTCCAAAGCCAGGCTGTAATGCCCGTTGTTGCGGTAATAGCGGGCCAATAGGGCTTGCATGGACGGGGTCCAGGCGGAATCGGGATATTGCTTTACAAACTCCTGGAGCACACCAAAGCGCTCTTCGGGCTTCACTCGCGCCAGGGTTTGGAGGCTATTCCAGAGCTCCTGTGTCTCATTGGGCGCGGGCGGCTGCTCGCCCACCCAGAGAATGGGGGCCTCAAAGAGATGATACTGGGAAATTTGAGCTGCAGCGTCCTCCGCCTTGGGGACAGTGGTCTCAGCCGGAAGGGAAGTGCCGGCGGCAAGAAGCGCCATTCCCAGTGCAACACCCAGATATTTGGCTAATGATTTCATAGGTTTGGAAAAATTATGGGGTTAAAAATTGTTGATTAAGGCAGGATGGAGTTGTTCCTGGGATTGGTGATGATGACGTGAAGGCCAAGATCATTGGGATCGTGAGGATTGGTGCCGTTTGGTATTCCTGCAAATTGGTCCAACCATCACCGTCTGGGTCGGCTGAAGCATCGCTGGGATCATGGGGATTCAGTCCGTATTGAATTTCCCACCAATCCGGAATGCCGTCGCCATCGCTATCGGTAATGGTCGATGACATCGGAAGCACAACCTGGAGTCCACTGATAAGGGCATAACCCGAGGCATCCGGCTGCACCGTGAAAACCACGGGCTGGTTGGTCATGACCGACACGGCACGGAACACAACATATTGCTGGCTTTCCTCCCAAACGGTGGTTTTCCATCCGGCTCCCCAGATGGTGGTGCCCTTGGTCACGTAGCTGTTGGTGCCACAGGTGAGCTGATAAACGCCATTGTCTAGGTTGGTGCCGCTATGGCCATAAACGTAGAAGTCGTAGGTGCCATTGGCCAGATTGGTGAGGGTTACAAGGATGTTGCCCGCGCTCTTGGCATAGATGTAGGGGCCATACATGCCATCGGCCACGAGGTTGTTGGAAACGCCCGGCGCATTGGTCACGGTCAAGCCCACGGCAGAGGTGTAGCCATCGGACCATTTCAGATTGGCAACGGAATTGAGGGCTGAGGAACCGGGAACATTGTAGCCATTCCAGACGTCGCTGGTGGTGAGGCCCACGGCCGCCTTGCCGACCTTGGCGGCGGTATTGGTGCCAAAATTGATGTCGATCAGGCTGGCGATGGGCGGAGTCGAGTTGGTGATGGCGCTGGAAAGCACCATCTGCAGACCGCAGAGGATGGGGTAACCGGCATGATCCGGCAGCACCGTCAGGACGACCGACTGGGTGCTGACGACGGAAACGCTGCGGAAGGTGACGTATTGCTGGCCTTCCTCCCAGTTGGTCGAGTTCCAGCCCGCATAAATGGTGGTGCCGTTGGTGCCGTAGTTGGTCGTGCCGCTGGTGAGCGTGAAGGTGCCGTTGTCGGCATCCGTAGGACTGTGGCCATAGACATAGAAGTCGTAGGTGCCACTGGGCACATTGGTCAGCGTGACGGTGATGCTGCCGGGCTGGGCCTGGGAGTAGATGTAGGGGCCATACATGCCGTCGGCGACCCCGTTTCCCCATTGACCAGCGCCATTCACAACCGTGACACCTGCCCCGGAATTATTGGTGTCGGACCATTTCAGGTTCGTAATCGCAGCGGGGGTGATGCCGGGAAAGTTATAGCCGTTCCAGTAATCGTTCGTAGTTTGACCTACGGCGGCAAAACCGATCTTGTTGGTGGTGGCGCCACCAAAGTTGATATTCAGGAGTGGCGCACTGACAATCAAGTAGTCGAGCACCACGCCCGGTTTCTGCAGCGGACCCTGGGCCAGGAGAAATGGTTTGGCCGATCGAGTGGAATCCTTGGCTGGTACTGAGGCTTGCAAAAGGGCCTGCTTGAGTGTCTTGTGCTGGCGCGGGGTCAGGCTGGCCGTCTCGGGCGGGAGGTTGTCCAGTTGTGGTTTGAGCAAGGCATAGGGGGTGGATTCGACAAGGAAATCACGGCCTTCCAACTTCTGCCAGCTTTTGCCAACCGGTATCTGGGCGGAGGAGTCGCCCAGAGTGAAGGCCTTGCCCAGGCCGATGCGCATGGTGTTAAATAGAATCGATTCATCCCCCAGGGTGTCCTCTCCTTGAATATTGGCGGCTTGATTCAGGGCCCGCAGGTCCACGGTTGATGGGAGTTTGCGGGGAACGGGGGGATTCAAAAACTCGGTCAATACGGCCAGGCGAGTGGTAGCTGCGTTCAGTGAGTATTTGCTTGGTGCAGGTAATTGTTTTCTTATCACAATATCCTGCTCCATTGAGGTTTCCGTATAGGTGTAAACGACGTCGGCGGAGGCTCCGTCAAAGGCGTTGCGGTAGATGATCTGGTTGGGCGGGAGGAGTTCGCCCTGGCAGTCCTTCAGGTTGGCAAGGAGGACGCTCTGGCCGGTGGTCGGATCATAATAAGCCAGGCCCAGAATATGGCTGCGGAGGCGCTGGCCATCGGCCATGACCATGTCCACGGCCCAGGGAGTATTGAGGCTGGAGGCAAAACCAACATGATGCGGTCCAAAATCTGCCGCTGCGCCGTTGCCTTCTATTTTGATCTTGCGTTCCTTAGCAGGCTGGCCGCTCGAAGCATCGACCACCGCAGGCTGGGCCAGGGCTGCTTGTTGCAATGAAGACGAGCCAACTAGCGTATTGGTCCTCTGGAATTCAGTCATGGAAGCGATCGGCGCGGACGACTGTGGGGTGACGGCAGCGTAAGCAGGGAGGCCGAGGAGGAGGAGGGTTGCGCAGGGCAATAGTTTTAGTTTTGAGATCATAGTGACTCCTGGAAATGGGCGTAAACTGGTTTGAGCGCCGGCTTTCATACATTTTTATCTCTCGCAATGATGGATGTAGTCAGCAGGGGCAACAAGGGAATTGAAGTATCTGGTACGGACATTTCGTATCTGGTACGGACATTTTGGAGGATGGAGGGCTGTTTTGGATTCTAATTTTTGAACTTTCAATCAAATGAATGAGGGGCCGATTAAAAATTTGGTGGCGAGCGGCAGATTTTACAAAAAAATCAGGGGCTTTCACGAGAGGTCAGTGTTGTGATTTTGAGTGTTCCGAGAAGCGCGGCAGTTGATTATCTGGAGATATTCAGTGGGGGTAATGCCGTGACGGCGTTTGAATTCGCGTGAAAAGTGGCAGGCTTGCTTGAAGCCGAGCTGGAAGGCGACACTTTTAACGCAATGGTTCTCCTCAAGCTGGTGCATGGCATCGATCAGGCGTCTTTCATGCAGCCAATGTTGCGGGCTGCATCGGAAAAGTTTTTGGGTGTAGCGCTGTAGCTGGCGGGGGGAGATTTTTAATTTCCTGGCAATCCGGGCGGCGTTGTAGGTGGTTTCCCTGGCGATTTCGAGCCAGAATAGAAGATTGAACAAATCTGTAGTGGCCATACGACTTTTATCAGATCAGATCAGATTAAGTATTATGGAGCCGCCCCGTGGAGGGAATTCAAGTTCCCGCCCAAGGAGTCTCTTCTATATATACGGACTGAGATGGAGGAATCTTTCAAAAATTTTCATTTATTTTAAAAGCCGGTAGTGACGCGCGGGTCTCCGCTGCCATGGGCTCATTAATTTTGGGTGAATGCGGTTTTTGATCTCCTTGGCCGAAAAGGGGTCACGGCAGGTTATTTACATTTTTCTCTTTTGTTTGAGGCAATTGGGTTTTGATTTCGCCATGAGCAGAGCAGCCTTTCTGCCCCGGAGCAAAAACCCAGACAAGTTATTGCCTCCCCCCAACAGCGCACCTGCTAAAATGCTCATTGAGGCCCGTTTCGCGGAGCTATTCTTTACACCCTCATTGAAAACTGCGGTCGTCGCGAAGATGAGCTGTTTAGGCGTCAGGACACGCAACTTTTTCGTGAGATGATTGTTTAAGTCTGGAATATGAAGATTCGCACACCCTTAATTGTTCTTGCATCATTCACATTGGCGTTCGCTGGTTGTTCCAGGCACACACAGACAGCCACACAGGCAGCCGGTTTCCCAAAAAGCAATGATTTGGGAGTTATTGATGTTTCGAGCGGCAAGCCGACCAGTCACACCTTGGCCGATGGCCGGGCTTGCACCATTACGCCGACTCTTTTGCCAAATGGCAATGTCCACCTGAATACAACCATTGACGGGACCAATGGTTCGATCAAGACACAAACGAAACTGGATTTTGAAGCGCCAGCGGACCAGGGAGCTTGCACTTACGGTCTCGACAAAGGCACCATCATTACCGTGGCATTCACTGGTTATTCCAAGCACACGGCGGGTGTCCCAAAAAGGAGCGATTTAGGGGTTATTGTTGTTTCGAACGTCAAGCCGACCAGTCGCACGTTAGCCGATGGCCGGGCTTGCACCATCACGCCGACTCTTTTGCCTGATGGCAATGCCAGCCTCGCTGTAAAGGTCGACGGGGACAATGGTTCGGGGGAGGCAAAAGTCTTTCAAGCCCCGATTGATGGGCGCGCATACACCTTTGGCTTGGACAACAGCACCGTTATTACCGTGGCATTGCGCAAGTGACGCCTGACAGCGATTTTCAGCCCCAAGAGCATGTCCTTGAGGCTCTGCGGAGCAAAGGCCTAGACCGTTCAACCCCCAAATTTCGCTTGCATCCGTTGGGCGGGGGATTAGTGTACACCCTGCCTGAACACCGCGTGTGCGGCTGTTCGCGATAGGCTGAGAAAAGAAAAGTTAACGAATAACCTAACCCTCAACCTCCGTTGCCCTGCAACGTCTGGTCAGTTAGGCAATGGAGCCTTCGAAAGCGTCTTGCACGCTGAACAAGTCTCCCTGCAGTTGTTATCACAGTATAGTTATGCTCACAATGGAAGAAGCCATGAAGCAAAGCACAATGCGCTTTGCTGCTGGCGAAATTGTTAAAGGTACCGTCATCGAAGTCCGCCCAAAAGAAGTCATGGTGGACATCGGCTACAAAAGTGAAGGCGTCATCACCGCCAACGAATTTGATGACATCAAAACCGTCAAGATCGGCGATGAAATTGATGTCTTGATCGAAAAGCTCGAAGACAAGGACGGCATGGTCGTCCTCTCCAAGGAAAAAGCTGAATTCAAGCAGAACTGGGACAAAATTCTCACCATCTGCAACGAAGGCGGCACCATCACCGGCAAAGTCAAAGCTGTCGTCAAAGGCGGCCTGCTGGTCAACATCGGTGTCGAAGCCTTCCTGCCCGCTTCCCAGATTGATATCACCACGACCAAGAACCTCGCCAGCTACGTTGGCAATTCTTATGAGTTCAAGGTCGTCAAGATCAACCAGGAACGGCAAAACATTGTTCTTTCCCGCCGCGAACTGATCGAGCAGGAACGCAATGACCGCCGCTCGAAGCTCCTGTCCGAAATGACCCCTGGCGATATCCGCAAGGGCACGGTCAAGAACATCACCGATTTCGGTGCGTTCATCGACCTCAATGGCATCGATGGCTTGCTCCATATCACCGATATGAGCTGGGGCCGCATCGCCCATCCTTCCGACATCCTCAAGGTCGGCCAGGATATCGATGTCGTCGTCCTCGACATCAACAAGGAAAAGGAACGCGTCAGCCTCGGCCTCAAGCAGAAGCTCGCCAATCCCTGGGACAATATCGAAGCCAAGTACCCCATCGGCGCCAAGGTCAAGGGCAAGGTGGTCAACCTCGTGCCTTACGGTGCGTTCGTGGAACTCGAACCCGGTGTCGAAGGTCTCGTCCACGTCACCGAACTCTCCTGGACCAAGCGCATCGCCAAGCCTGCGGACGTCCTCAAGGCCGACCAGGAAATCGAAGCCGTCGTGCTCGGTATCAATCGGGAAGAGCAGAAGATCTCCCTCGGCGTTCGTCAGCTCGAAACCAATCCTTGGGACAAAGCCATGGACAAGTATCCTCCTGGCACCCGCGTCAAGGGCAAGATTCGCAACCTCACCAGCTACGGTGCTTTCATCGAGTTGGAAGAAGGTCTCGATGGTATGATCCACGTCTCGGATATCTCGTGGACCCGCAAGATCAATCATCCTTCCGAAGTCCTCAAGAAGGGCGACGAAGTCGAAGCCGTTGTGCTCGAAATCGACAAGGCCAATCAGCGCATTGCAGTTGGCGTCAAGCAACTCGCTGTCGATCCCTGGAGCAATATCGATCAATTCTACAAAGTCGGTGACCTCGTCACCGGCCAGGTCACCAAGCTCGCCAGCTTCGGTGCTTTCGTTGGTCTCCAGCATGAGATCGATGGCCTCGTCCACATCTCCCAAGTCAGCGAAGAGCGCGTCGACAAGATCAAGAACGTGCTCAAGGTTGGCCAGGAAGTTACTGCCCGCGTGATCAAGATCGACAAGTCCGATCGTCGTATCGGTCTCTCGATCAAGGCCGCCAGCTACTCTCCTGAACAGCTCAAGGCCGAGCAGGCCATGCTCGATTCGCTCAAGCCGGGCGAAGACCTCGTGGCCCTGCAGCACGCTTTCGATGCTGCCGACGAAGCCAAGGACTAACCTCCTCAAGGTTTAAAGCCAGATTCACAACAGGCGGATCGGAAACGATCCGCCTGTTTGCTTTTTTGGAAAAGCTTTCTTCACTGCTTTAAGCGTCTTCCTTGCCATCTACGCGTGAATGGCGTCGATCTCTCTCTTAAGCGCGTCGGTGTCGGTCTGCAGTCTGGCCTTGGCCCGCTTCTTCGTCCGCGTGATGGCCGCATCCACCTTTGCCTCCATGTCCGTAGCCGCCGCCACAAGGAGGGCGCACTTGCCCTTATCGAGGAATTCACCCAACTCCTTCAGATCAGACCGCCTCATACCTCCGGCCACGTGCCCAACGATTGCACCGGCTCCAGCTCCGAAAGCACCACCTCCGAGCAGTCCGGCGCCCAAGCCCACACCGAGCGGCGGAAACAGAGCAACAGCAGCCCCAACCGCCAGACCGACGACTAATCCGATTGCCCCACCATGACGGGTCGGCTCCTCCACCCGTTTGATGATGTTGACCTTCCCATCGGCGCTGTGGCAGAGCACTGCCGCATCATAGGTGTCGATGATCCCGAGGTCTGTGTAGAGCTTGCGGACGGCTTCAAAGTCGGCGAGCGCGTCTGCTTCACTATCGTACTGGTTGGCAAGTAGAACGAATGTATCGAGGGCCATAATATCTTCTCCTTTTGTTCAGTTGATTTGAATTAATCAACAATCCCATTCTACGACTACCCCGCGCTATTTCCGGTGTCAAGTTTGCCAGCCAGCCAACTCGATCAGTGGACAGTAAAGTTCTCAGCTTCCGCCATTGTGTCGCCATTCTGTCACAGCTACTTCAACTTGCCGTGCGCTGAACTGTCTCGTTGATTCCATCAGTCGAAAACACCACTGGCTTTGGATGGGTCCGTGATTCTATCACGCCGATCAAAGATACAAGGACACACGAAGTGCCTAATTCCGGTTCTTTTTCCCATTTCGGAAATTAATTTTTGGCATTCGGTGTAGGGCATATGAGTTGCTTAACAGCTTGTAACAGTCCGGGAACTGGCCTCTCGAATCTGTAGAAAACGGAAAAGTTTGATTATGTAAGTTATTTTGAAACAAAGCATTATAACTGAAAAGCAGCTATTATTCCAGACTGGTCGACTACCATTCTCCGCTTGGTTGGGTGAATTATGGTCAAGCACCTGTCAATTAATTTGGCATCTCGAAAATTGAATGCTCTGGTGGAACTTACAACGGCTTAAGTCTAGGAATCCTCAAACGCGTCGCCAGACCGTCGAGGCCATCGCTGCCACTGGTAATTCCAAGGCTTTCAAACCCATTCATGACGCCCTCAAGGACGAAGATTCCCAGGTCCGCCTCGCTGCCGCCAAGGCCCTTCCCACCTTCCGTGACGAACGCAGCGGTCAGGTTCTTGCTTCCGCACTCCTCCTTGATCGCAATGCCGAAGTTCGCGCCCAAGCCGCCCTCTCCCTGCGCTCGATCGCTGACAACCGCACCATCCCCGCCCTCGTCTCTGCGCTCAAGGACACCGATCACAATGTCCGTTGGCAAACCGCCACCACTCTCAATGCGCTCGGCTGGCGACCCGAATCCGATACCGAATTCGTCCTCCGCTCCGTCGCCATGGGGCAACATGAGGACGCCGCCGAGTACGGCAAAGTTGCCATCGAAGCCCTCGGCCAGATGTTGCTCGATAAAACCTCCCCCTCGTCGTCGCTCCATCGCAAACGCGCTCGGAAAAACTGGCGATGCCTCCGCCGTCAAATTACTCGAATCCGCGCTGAAGGGATGACGACACCCAAGTCCGCGTCGCCGCCATCGAAGGCCTCAGTCAAATCGGCCAGGCCTCCAGTGCCGGCTTACTATTGCCACTTTTGAAAGACAGGGACCACCACGTCCGCGCCGCCGCCATCGAAGCCCTGGGCCGCATGGGCGACGTCCGCATTATTGATCCCATCGCCCAAAAACTCCTGCAGGACTCCTCTTGGGACGTCCGCAAACTCGCCGTAGAAGCTTTGGGCCGCATCCGTCATGATCGCGTCACCGAACTCCTTTGTCTCGCCCTGTCCGATCAGGATAACGATGTCCGTCAGACCGCCGCCAACTCGCTTGGTCAACTTCCCGACCCGCGCGCCATTGGCCCCGCTCATCCTCGCGCTTACCGATGAAAACAGTTCCGTTCGGCAAGCCGCCAAAGCCGCCCTCCGCCAGATCGATCGCCAGTGGGAAATCTCAGAAACCGCGAAGCTGGTCATTCCGAAACTCGAAGACCGGGTGAAGCACAAGGACTACTGGGTCTCGCAAACTGCCGCTGACACCCTCGCGAAAATCAACGATATGCAACAACGGCATATCGAAGTCGCCGACCAGGTGGATCCCGAAAAGCAAAAGCGCGAACTCGCCATCGCCATGCTTACCGATACCTTGCGCGACATGGATCGCGACCTCCGGCAGGCTGCCGCTGAATCTTTGGGGCGTATTGCCGATATCGCAGTGGTGGGCCCACTCGTCTCCGCTTTGGATGACCATGACGAATGGGTCGGGCGCGCCGCCGCACTCGCCTTAAACCGTCTAAACTGGAACCCCGGCCCCGAGGACAGTAGCCGGGCGGATAAAATGAAATCGTTAATGCTAAAGGTCTGATGTCCACCGAAAATCCCAATCTAAAAAGAGTTCTCTTTGTGGACGATAGTCTCGAGTTTCTCCAGATGATCGAACGCATCATGGGCAACTGGAGCCAGGGCGAATGGAAAATCTTCCTCGCCCAAAACTCCGGCCAGGCCCTGCTCGCTTTGCAGGAGAACACCATGGACCTCGTGGTTGTCGACGTCCAAATGCCCGTTGTTGATGGCATTCAATTTCTCGCGCTGCTCAACCGCAAGTATCCCACCGTCCAAAAGGTCACTCTCAGCGCCTATGCCGATGAAAAGGCGCGTGCTGCCTGTCTGAGCAATGGCGCGGAGCTATTCCTGGAAAAGCCCCGCGATTCTCAGGGTCTGGAAATCATTTTCGGCACGTTACGTGAGTTGGCCCGTCAAAAGCCAGCCTCCGGGTTTCGCGGCGTCTTGCGTCAGGTCAGCCTCGAAGATGTCATCCAGATGGAATGTTTGAACCGCAATTCCTCCGTCCTTGAAATCCAAGCTGGCAAATGGCACGGCAAAATGTACATCAGGGAAGGCGCCATCGTTCATGCCGAAGTTGGCAATCGCAATGGCGAAGCCGCCTTGAACAAGTTGCTCTCGCTCCGTGGTGGCGAATTCAACCTCAAACCTTTTACCGAACCGCCTCATCAAACCCTCGAAGGACAATGGGAGTTCCTCCTCATGGAAGCCGCCCGCGTCCGCGATGAAACGGCGGAAAAAGGCGATGTTGAGCCCACTGCGGCTGATGGACTTGAGGTCATTCCCGAGCCACCCACACAGTTTGTCATCACACCTGATGATATTCCTGACTTAATACCAGAGAAGCAGGACACTTCCCGTCCCGCCCAAATCAATGAAATGGTCATCTGCTCCGCGAAAGGCGAAGTGCTTTACGACTGGCAGAGTATGAATGTCAGCGAACGCATCAGCTTTCTCGAATTCCTCTCGCAAAAATCTTTGCAACTGGGTGAAGGTCTGAACCTCGGCGCTTTCGACCGCCTTGAGATTGAAGGATCACGCACCCGCATCGTGGCTCAGATCACTCCCGATCGCGGCATATTCCTGCGCACTTCACGCGGTCCGGCTGGCTCACCTTCACCCTCACCCAGCCGCGTGTAAAAACCCGCAACTAAATCATTCATGCACGAAGAAATCCAAAACTGGCTGGGTGAGAAAATCAAAATCTCCGGAGTCCTTGCATGTGGCGTCCGCTTTCCAGACCGCAAGACCTACACCCGCAACCAATCCGCTCAGTTTGAACCGGTCGCGCTTGAAAACGCTTGTCGCTGCCTGGCCGATACGTTCCAAGTCATCCATTCCAACCATTTTGCTGTCGAACACCTTCGTTGGATCTTCGGCGGCTATTTCGTTTACGGCTCGATGAGAGACGACGGTGCCTGCTTTTCCTTCATAACCCGTCGCGAAGATTCCCCACTAAAGACCGATGCCGTGAACCATCTCCTCGAGGAGTTTAAGAAGTTGCAGGCCTGAGCATCCGTCTCGTTGCTAATTCATATCCTATGAATGAATTCGAGTTTCAAAAGGACCCGCTCTCCCCTTTGGAAATCTCCGGCGCGATTAGCGCCAAGGTCATCCATGATCTCGCCAACATGGTCGGCGGGATCATTGGCAATGCGGAGTACGCTGCCGATGCCGCTGGCGATTCTCCCTCATTGAAAAAAGCCATTCAGGCCATCACCACCTCCGCTAATTCCGCCGGCCGGATTTTGGGCCAATGCCTTCCCTTGCAACGCTCTATTACTGGTGCTGCCTTCGCCTGTGATACCAATGAGCTGGCAAAAAGAATTGCCGCTGCCAATAGCTACGCTCCCGAGTGGCGGGTAAACGTCCCCTCCAATTTGAGAGGCCAGGTGCAAGCTCAAGGCCGCTGGCTCATCGGCGCAGTCTGGCAAATCGTTCGCGAAACGAAGGCAGTCCAGGGAGAAATGGATTTTCTCTGCGGCCCCGCTGTCTTCCCCGTCACCTGGCGCAGCCTCGGCCTCAATCAAGGCCGCCCCATCGATTTATTCCAAATCAACCTCCGCTACCGCTCCGAACAAACATTGCTTCCCCCTGACAACTCGGTAACCGCCGAGAACCCCGGCCTCTTCGCCGCCTGCGAACTCCTCCGCGTTTCCAAAGGCCAGATCCAATGCCGCACCAAATCCCCCGGCCGCCAGGAAATCTCCCTCCTCCTCCCGCTAACTTGAGGCGAACTGGTAACCACCGCGCCGGCAATCAATAATTGCGTTGGTAGGGAACGCGCTGCGCCGCTTCCGTGACCTCTCTTGCGCTCCCATCCTATTCATCGTGCCGAACGCGTAGGCGACCGCCGACTCAATCCCAACCGATACTCATCTTTCCATCGCGTCCTCAACTCAATTTTGTGTCTCCTCCTCTGTCCTCGCAAGCCGTCTTTTCCGTCTGCACTCCAATGGTCTTTCGTAATTTTTCATTTTTCATTTCCCTTTCCCGCGCATAACTTCTCCCTGCGGAATGAATATTTACGAAGAATTGGAATGGCGCGGTCTCCTGGCCGACTGCACGGATAAAGTCGAACTGCTGAAACGGCTCGCTGCCGGCCCCATCACCTTGTACGCCGGTTTCGACCCCACGGGAGACAGCCTCCACGTCGGCAATCTTGTTCCTCTCCTCGCCCTCCGACGTTTCCAACTCTTTGGCCATATTCCCATCGCACTCGCTGGCGGCGCAACCGGTTCCATCGGCGACCCCAGCGGCAAAACCGTCGAACGCCAGCTTCTCACCAAGGAAGTGCTCGACACCAATATCGCCAGTATCAAGGTCCAACTCCGCCGCTTGCTCGATTTCGATGCCGCGGCCAATCCCGCCCGCCTGCTCGACAACAACACCTGGACCGCTCCCGTCAGTTACCTGGATTTTCTTCGCGAAGTCGGCAAGCATTTCTCGGTAAACATGATGGTTGCCAAGGAAAGCGTTCGCGCCCGCATGGAAGACCGCGAAACCGGCATCAGCTACACCGAGTTCAGCTACATGCTGCTCCAAGCCTTCGATTTCTATCATCTCCGCAAGGAATTCAATTGCGAACTCCAAATCGGCGGCAGCGATCAATGGGGCAACATCACCGCCGGCAGCGATCTCTGCCGCAAAAAGCTCAGCGCTCACGTCTTCGGCCTCACCCTCCCGCTGATCACCAATGCCGACGGCTCCAAGTTCGGCAAAAGCGTCGCCGGTGCCATCTGGGTCGATGCCAAAAAAACCAGCGTCTATCGCTTCTACCAATTCTGGATTAATACCGATGACCGCGATGTCATTCGTTACCTGAAATTCTTTACCTTCCTGACGCAGGACGAAATCACAGCGCTGGAGCAACAGCACACTGCGAATCCAGGCGCTCGTGTAGCTCACAAAGCCCTGGCCAAAGCCATGACCGATCTCATCCACGGTGAACAGGCCACAACCGAAGCCATCCGTGCCAGTGAAATTCTGTTTGGCGGCGAACTCTCCGGCATTTCCGAATCCACCTTCAACGACATCGTCGGCGAAGTCCCCACCAAGGACCTCGAGAAATCCAAACTCGAAGGTGCTGGCATCCCGCTCGTCGAACTCCTCGTCCACTCCGGCCTCAGTCCTTCCAAAGGCCAGGCCCGAAAAGACATCGAAGGCGGCGGCGTCAACCTGAACAACGTTCGCGAAGCCAACTTCCAACGCCCCGTCACCACCAGCGATCTCCTCTTCGGCAAACACCTCCTCCTGCGCAAAGGCAAAAAGAACTACACCGTCCTCACCGCCCATTGATTCAAACTTCATCTTTTGCCTTAATCACACCACCATGGATTACATCACAAAAATTTTTATTCTCCTCTTCATCGTCATTGCACCATTCCTCACCGGCTGCGCCTCCGATCAAAGCGCCGCCGCCTTTGAATACAAAACAGTCATGGTCTCAGGCATACCGGACAGTGCCAACGGTTCACCAATCCATGTTATTCAGAACGAGACCATCGAACGGCTGCAAAGCCAGGGCTGGGAAGTTTATAAATGCACTGCATCTCACCCCTTGCCCGACATTTGCCACTACTATTACTCCCTCAGGCGTCCCAAAGCTCAAATCCAACCTGTCCCCTGACCGTACGTATATCCTGCTGTACCGCCCGCTCCCTCCGTATTTCTTGATCCGGAAATTAGTTTCCGCATCAATCAAACTCATCACGCATGAAATTTCGTCTCATCAATTCCCTCACGGAAAGCCAGACGCACGACTTGCATCAACTTTACCAGCAGGAATGGTGGTCCAAGGGTCGATCGCTGCAGGAAGTCACCACGGTGCTGGCTCACTCCGACCTGGTCTTTGGGCTTTGCGACCCAACCACCGAACGGCTCCTGGCTTTTACCCGGCTGTTAACTGACCGCGTGTTTAAAGCCATACTCTTTGACGTCATTGTTCATCAGGATCACCGCGGCGAAGGCCTCGGAACTGAACTCATGCAACAAGTCCTCAACCATCCCGTGGTTCAACAAGTGCAGCACGTGGAGCTTTATTGCCTTCCCGAAAGATTTCGCCTCTATCGCTCCCTCGGATTCACCGAGGAACTCGGCACCCTCAGGCTGATGCGTAGAAGTCGCTCCGCCTGAGCGCTCTTCGTGTGCTGCTGTCTTGACTTTTGACGCCAGACGGGATGAAATGCGCCAGCACCACGAACGTAGGTGCTTAATGGAATGCAAACGAAAAACTTGGAACAATTCATCTCAATGAAATTCAAACTCGCCCAGGTAATCCAGGTCGCATGCTTCGCCGTGGCCCTTATGCTGCTCACCACTGGCTGTCAAACCGACCGGACCAGCTCCACGCACGCTGACTTGCTCAAACCTGGCTCGGCGGCTGAGATCGACCTGAGCAAGTATCAGATTGCCACCGTCCTGCCGTTCGAGACCAAGAGTCCGGTTGACGCATCCATCGGCGTTAAATTCGCAAATGAGGTTGCCATCCGGCTCAAATCCGATTTTGGCCCCATCTTTCAAGACGTCCGTAAAGAGCTGCCTCCCTTAGGCACCAACAATGAACTGATCGTAACCGGCACCATCACCGATTATACGCCCGGTGACAGGTTTGCCCGATTCACGCTCATCGGAATGGGCGCAGCATCATTGAAAGGCAATCTCATCCTAAAGGATGGCGCTGACGGACGAATTCTCATGGACGCTCCGATGAGCAAACTCTGGGCTTGGGGCGGTTATATCGGTGGAAGCCGGGGCATTGAGGATATGGTGGCTGAAAGTCAGGCTTCTGTCGCCGCGACCGTTGCCCATGCCAAAGGCTGGCAACCTCCCACTCAATCTGAAAAAGCCAAAACTCAGGCCGCCAAACAATAGTTTTCCGAATAGGATTTGTTCAGCTTCATAATTTCGTCATGCGCGGCGACCTGCCCGGCCGCCGGCTTCATTATCAGTTTTTTTAATCTTCGCGCTTTCTCGTTTTTTTCACATTTCCTACATCAATCCTTAAACTTTCCGCTTTTATCCTGTCTCTCGCGCCTGTTAACCTGCTCCCATGGCTAGAAAGGCATCGCCTGAAAAGGCGTCCACACATCGCGGCTTTAATGACATTATCGGCATTGTGCTGGTAGGGTTTGCTGTGCTCCTGCTCGTCGCACTGATTTCCTACAATCCGCGGGACGTCTCGGCCAATGCCACCCCCCCTAACCATCCTGCTCATAACGCGATAGGACCATTTGGCGCCTGGCTTTCCTATATCTTTCTCCTCACCTTCGGTGTCTCCAGCTACGTCCTGCCTTTCCTCTTTGTCTTCGTCGGCCTTGGCTGCTTTCTGGAAATGCTCTCCTACGTCCGCCGCCGCTGGGCATGGACTCTCGTCATTTTCTTCTGTTGCATCGGCATGTTTGATCTTTACAGGGACTACCTCGAAGGCCTGCACAAAAAGCTGCGTGTCATGCCTGGCGGCATCATCGGCGTCAATCTCAACAACTACATCTTCAACTACTTCGGCACTACAGGCGCGACCATCATTTTCATGATGCTGTACTTCATTAGCATCCTGTTCCTCACGAACTTTCAGCTCGGCGCATGGATTCGTGCCCTGGTCAATCGCGACAAAACCGCCAATGGCAAAGTCTCCGGCCTCGCCACCAGCCCCGCTGGCCTGACCGACGATGAAAAGGCTCTGGAGAAAAAGGCTCGTGAGTTGGAAAAGCAAGCTCGTAAACTCCAGGAACAAGTCGATAAATCCAAGGCCAAGGAAGCCAAAGAACTCGCTAAAGATGCCGCCAAAGCTGATGCCAAAGCTGAACCCATGGCTGCCCCAATCGGAGCCGATTTGAAGCCGCTTCCCGAACCGACTGTTCGCGACCTCAGCGTTCCTCAGGCAAAGCCTCTCAACGGCAAGCCCAAAAAGCCGACCGCTCCCGAACCACTCAAGTCCCCTGAACCGCCAGCGGATGCCGTCGTCATTTCTGCCCGCGAACTCTCTGCCGCCTCCTCTGCTGATGTTCTCGGCCGGAAAGCTCCCACAAAATCCGAGGAACCCGCCGCCACTGAAATGGCCGCCAGGGTCAACGGTGAGGGCCAGCCAGTCGTCGACGGCGCTTCCGCTGAACCGGAAGTCAATATTGCTCCCGCAGCTCTCCCTTCCGCGCCCAAGCCCAAGCTGCAGCCCAAAAAGCCCAAGCCCATCACGGTTGCTGCCACGCCGATGATCGGTAACTACCAGTTGCCGCCCATGGATTTCCTGCAATACCCTGACATGACGTTGAAACCCACTGAGTCCAAGGAAGAACTCATGGCCAACGCCCGCCTCATGCAGCAAACACTCGCCCAATTCGATATCGAGGTGCAGCTCGGCGATATCACCAAGGGCCCGACCATCACCCGCTACGAACTCCACCCGGCTCCCGGTGTGAAGCTCGAAAAAATTGCCGGCCTCAATAACAACATCGCCGCGGCTCTCAAAGCCGAACGCATCAATATCCTCGCTCCCATCCCTGGCAAAAGCTCCGTCGGTGTCGAAGTCCCCAACGCCGTGAAGACCAAGGTCATCATGCGCGACCTCCTCGAATCCGAGGAATGGGCCAATTCCAAGGCCCGCATCCCGCTCGCTCTCGGCAAGGACGTCTATGGCCATCCCATCATCGCCGACCTCGCGGAAATGCCACACTGCCTGATCGCCGGCAGCACTGGCTCCGGCAAATCGGTTTGCATCAATTCCATCATCGCCTCGCTGCTTTACAAGTTTTCACCCGATCAACTCCGCTTCGTGATGATCGACCCGAAGGTGGTCGAGTTGCAGCAATACAACGCGCTCCCTCACCTGGTCGTGCCGGTCGTGACCGATCCCAAGAAGGTCATTCTCGCGCTCCGCTGGGTGGTCAACGAAATGGAAAAGCGCTATCAAATCTTCGCCAAGGTCGGCGTGCGTAACATCAAATCCTTTAACGAACGTCCCAAGAATAAACCAATCCCGACACCCGAACCTGAATTGCCGCTCATGGCGAAGAAGGAAAAGGTCGAGCCCGGTGCGGACGGTTTTGCGGTCGAAGTGGATGAACAAATCGTCGTCCCGCGCGAAGACGATATTGTCATTCCGGAAAAACTCTCCTACATCGTCGTCATCATCGACGAGTTGGCCGACCTCATGCTCGTCGCTCCCGCCGACGTCGAAATGGCCATCGCCCGCATCACTCAGATGGCCCGCGCCGCCGGCATCCATTGCATCGTCGCCACGCAACGTCCCAGCGTCGACGTCATCACCGGCGTCATCAAGGCCAACATCCCTGCGCGTATCGCCTTCCAGGTAGCTGCGAAGGTCGACTCCCGCACTATTCTCGATGCCATGGGCGCTGATAAACTCCTCGGCAAAGGTGACATGCTCTACCTCCCGCCCGGCTCCGCCCGTCTCATCCGCGCCCAGGGCGTGCTCATCACCGACCAGGAAATCCAGCATTGCGTGGACTTCATCGCCAAGCAGGGCAAACCGAGCTACGAAGTCGAAATCCATAAACAACTCCAGAAACCCGTCAGCAGCTTCGATGGTGGCGGTGGTGGAGAGAGTGGCATCGATGAAGATGAAGACCTCATCCAGCAATGCATCGAAGTCATCCGCAGCGAACAAAAAGCCAGCGTCTCGCTCATGCAGCGCCGCCTGCGTCTCGGCTACACCCGCGCTGCCCGCATCATGGATGAACTGGAAGACCGCGGCATCGTCGGCCCCAGCAAAGGCGCCGAACCCCGCGACATCCTCATCGACCTCGATGGCGAAGGCGCCGACGGCGGCGGCGAAGCCAGCCACGGTAAATAATCTCAGACCGTTCCGACGGTCAGAGTTATCACTTTTCTCGACAAATCTGCAGCTATTTTATAATTTTGGCTGGCAGGGTCGCTTGTTGGGATGCCACGAAATGGAGAATGAACTAACACCAGAGCAAAAGTTCAATGCGGAGTCGCCAGAGACGATGGTGCCGCGTGCACTTTTGCAAGGTCGAAATCACGAAGCTGTCATCGCTGATTTAATGCGTTTGGATTGGTCACCCAAAGCCGCACGGAAATTCGTGGAGCGCGTGGATGCTGATATCAAACGTTATCAAGCTTCACCAGAGAGCCGAGCTGCCTTGATCAAGGAATGTCTCCAGGAAATGATTGGCGGTTTAATCATTGTGTTCCTTGGAGTACTTATCACCATTTTGGGCTTTTTCATGTTCGCGGAAGGATATGTTTGGATAATCTTATGGGGCGTTATCATTTATGGTTTGATTACCACTCACAGAGGGCATGCTCGCTGGCGTCTATATCGAAAGGACATATTACCTCTTGCCCCAAACAAATAAAGCAGCACCCGCAACAAACCGCCTGCCTCGACAAATTCAGTCTTCCGCCTTAGCCTCTTGTCGCTATGATTCTCGAAGTCGCACTGCTCACGGTCCGTGAAGGAATGAACGAAAAATTTGAAACCGCCTTCCGTGAAGCCTCCTCAATCATCTCTTCAATGCGCGGTTACATCTCGCACGAACTCCGGCCCTGCATCGAAGACCAGCATCGTTACGCCCTTCTCGTTCAATGGCAGACTCTCGAAGATCACACAGTCGGCTTCCGTCAATCGCCCGAATACCAGCAATGGCGCCAACTCCTGCACCACTTTTACGATCCCTTTCCAACCGTCGAGCACTACGGCCCCTCGCTCATTTAAACTCATCCCGCATGGAACCTCGCATCAGCGTCATCACTTTGGGCGTCACCGACCTCCCTCGCGCCATCCGTTTCTACCGCGACGGCCTCGCCTTTCCCACCAAAGCCGCGGACGACGCCCCCATCGCCTTCTTCGAAACCACCGGCACCCGCTTCGCTCTCTACCCGCTAGACAAACTCGCCGAAGACATTTCACCCGAAACGCCCCGCACCCGCGGCGCCTTCAGCGGCATCACCCTCTCGCACAACGTTCGCGCTAGAACTGAAGTCGCCCAAGTCCTCGCCCTCGCGGAATCCGCTGGCGGCAAAATCTTGAAACCTGCGCAGGATGTCTTCTGGGGCGGTCACAGCGGCTACTTCTGTGATCCCGACGGTCATCATTGGGAAGTCGCCTGGAACCCTCACTTTCCCCTCGCCGAGGATGGCACTCTTCTGATTTCCTAGTCTGCCATGCAGGCAACTCGCATCGCACTCGTCGGTGACTTTAATTCCAAGGTGATCGCCCACCAGGCAATCAATGCCTCTTTCGCTCTCTGGAACTCCTCCACCGCGAAACCTATCGCTCCCATCTGGACCGGCACCGACACCATCCTTCCCGGCAACGATTCATTGTTCACCGATTTCCAAGGCATCTGGTGCGTCCCTGCCAGTCCCTACAAAAGCATCGACGGCGCACTCTGGGCCATCCAATTCGCCCGCACGCGCTCCCATCCCTTCCTCGGCACCTGTGGCGGATTCCAACACGCTCTTTTGGAATACGCGCGTAATGCCCTCAATCTCGCCACAGCCAACCACACCGAGCTCGATCCCTCCACCGAATTTCCCCTGCTCCATCGCATGCAATGCTCGCTGGTCGAAAAATCACAAATCATTTCGGCCACAGGCCATGGTCGCTTTACATCGATGTATGGAGCCACCGAAGGCACTGAAGCTTTCCACTGCAGCTATGGACTGAATCCCGCCTACGAAAATCTTTTTCAAAACACTCCGCTCCAAATCACTGCCCGTTCCGAGGACAACGAAATACGCGCCATCGAATTGACCAACCACCCTTTCTTCCTCGCCACCCTCTTCCAACCCGAACGCAAAGCCCTCACCGGCCAACTCCATCCTCTTGTTCATTCCTTCTTCTCCGCCGCGGCTTCCTGTGCCCTTAAGAATGCTTAGCCGGCAGGGTGTCTCCATTGTTTGCTTAATTCCCGTTCCTGAAGTAATAAGTGTTACCGGAAAAAAGGGATTATATGAATAAACGCAAGCTCGGGAATTCAGGATTGGAAGTCGCTCCGCTCGCACTGGGAACCAATGTCTTCGGCTGGACCATCGATGAACCCACCGCCTTCAAAATCCTCGACGCCTTCGTCGCCGCCGGCCTCAACCTCCTCGACACCGCCGACGTCTATTCCCGCTGGGCGCCTGGCAACAAAGGCGGCGAGTCCGAAACCATTATTGGCAATTGGCTCAAACGCACCGGCAACCGCAGCAACGTAATCATCGCCACCAAGGTCGGCATGGAAATGGCCCCGGATAAGAAAGGCCTCTCCAAAGCTCACATCCTTCGCGCCGCCGAGGATTCCCTTAAACGCCTCCAGACCGACCACATCGATCTCTACCAAGCCCATCAGGATGACCCGAACACTCCTCTCGAGGAAACGCTCGAAGCCTTCGCTCAACTTATCAAGCAGGGCAAAGTCAAAGCAATCGGGGCTTCCAATTATACCGGCGTCCGCCTTTCCCAGGCTCTGCAGGTCAGCAAACAACTCAATCTTCCTCGTTATGAAAGCCTGCAACCACTCTACAATCTCTACGACCGCGCTGAATTCGAAAAGGATCTCGAACCTGTCTGCCTGCAAAATCACCTCGGCGTCATCTGTTATTATTCTTTGGCCAGCGGATTCCTCACCGGCAAATATCGTTCACAAAAAGACCTCGCCAAAAGTCCTCGCGGCGCAAAAGCTGCCACCTATTTAAACGATCGCGGCCTGCGCATCCTCAAAGCTCTGGACGAAGTTTCTCAACGCTTCAACTCCACCCCTGCCCGCGTCGCCCTCGCTTGGCTCATCGCCCGTCCCAGTGTCACCGCGCCCATTGCCAGTGCCACCAGCCTGGAACAACTCGACGACCTGATCGCCGCCACCAAACTCCAACTCGATCAAGCCGCCATTCAACTCTTAAACCAGGCCAGTGCCTGATGTCCCCCAACTCAGTCGTTCCCGCTCTTTTTCGGATCTCTGCGATACGGCTCATGCTTCTCGTACAGGACCAATCTCCCTTCCTCTACCTTCAACGATTCCTTTGGAATATCTTTGGTTGCCAATGCCTGTTTCTGATATTTGACTGCCTTCTCAAAATCTCCGCACTCCGCGTAGGCGCTTGCGAGTGTGTCCAGAGTGCGGTTCTCCTGCCACTTCGTCAATTCGCACGCCCGCTTCGCGAGGTCCACAGCTTCCTGCCCGTTGCGTATTGCCGCATCCTGACTCGTCGCAAGTAACCACGCCAAATTATTGCACGACTCCTCATCCCGCTTTCCAAACTGCAATGCCACTCTAAAATCCTTCAGCGCCTCGTCATCCCGGCCCATGGTGCTGTAAAGAGCCCCGCGTCGGTTGTAAGGCATCGACCATCTCGGACTCAATTTGACGGCGGTGTTGCAATCCTTGAGCGCATCATCGTAATTCGTTCTGGCCGCATAAATTCCAGCGCGATACGCATAAACCATGGCACTCCTCGGCTTCAACCTCAGTGCCTCATTAAAGTCATCCATGGCATGGTCGAACTCCTTCCTTTCCGCATAAACCAGACCGCGATCGACGTAGGCCGTGAAATACTCCGGATCTTCCTGAATGCACTTGTTGAAATCACTAATCTCGTTGGTCCAATCCCCTTTCCGGAGGTAAACGTAGGCGCGCCGAAAATAGTTGGTGCAGTTGTGGGGATTGAGCGCAATCGCCGCCGTATAATCACTGAGGGCTTTGTCGTAATTTGTCATCTCGGAAAACACATACGCCCGACAAGCATAGGCCCATTCGTCCTTTGGATTGTTCTCAATCTCCCTGGTTAACTCTTTCACCGCCTGGTCGTATCTCTTTTCCTTCAAAAGCGGGTAAATCCGCTTCTCTATCGGTTGCGAATTTCTGATAAACCTCACCGTCATCATTCCGCCAGCCACACCGGCTACCAGCACCGTCAGAAATATCAATATCGGTACGTATATTTTGGATTTCATTCTCTTCCTTTTATCGCCCTGCCATTATTGGCATTTCCAAATCAAAAGTCCAGTGCCCGACAACTGCCGCTTCCCAAATTACCTTGCTGTGCTAATCTTTACCATGTTGCCAGTGAGCGGCGCATTCCAAAACCTCAACTGAAATGAACTGGGCGAGAGCCGCATCTCTGCAGAAGACTTTGCCGTCGCCTTCATCGATGAAGGCGAAAAAACCAAATCCATCCGCAAACGCATGAGTGTCGCTTACTAATCTCATCCTATGCCCCAGCTTCCATCCATCGATCCGCGCGTCCGCATCGGCCATGTTCATTTAAAAGTCTCCGACCTCGAACGCTCACTTAAATTTTATCGCGATATCCTCGGCTTCAACGTCACCCAGCGCATAGGCAACTCAGCCGCCTTCATCAGCGCGGGGGGATACCATCATCACATCGGGTTGAACACCTGGGAAAGTCGCGGCGGATCACCTCCGCCTCCCGGCACCACCGGCCTCTTTCACCTCGCCATTCTCTACCCGGAACGTCCTCTGCTCGCCGATGCCCTCCGCCGCCTTGTCACCGCCGGAATCCCGCTCGAAGGCGCATCCGATCACGGTGTGAGCGAAGCCTTATATCTCCGCGATCCCGATGACAACGGCGTCGAACTCTACTGGGACAAGCCCGAATCCCTCTGGCCTCGCGCCGCCGATGGCTCCATCGCCATGCACACTCATCCCCTCGACCTGCAGAACCTGCTCTCCACGCTGAATAAATAATTCACTCGCAACAACTCCAGTCATCGAAAATCCGCATCAATCCTTCTTCGGAATTTCGTGATCTGTCTTATGCTGCTCGTATAGAGCAACCCGCTGCTGCATCCCTTCCTTATCCTGCTCAGTCACACCCGCAACGCCCATCGCCTGCTTCTGGTATTTGACAGCCTGCTCGAAGTCGCCTGTTTCAGCATAAGCTGCTGCCAGGGTTCCAATACAGTGCCACTCCTTCCAGTTCGTCAGTTCGCACGCCTTCTTCCCCGCCTCCACCGCTTCCTTGCCCTTCCTCATCGAGGCATCCGGGCAGGTCGCCCGAAACCAGGCCAGGTTGTTGTACGATTCCGCATCTTTCGGATTCAACCTCAAGGCCTCATTGATATCGTCGATTCCCTTCTGATATTCGCCCTTTTGGTAATAAGCATAACCCCGCTTCGCAAACGCATCTGCATCTTGCGGATTCAGTTGAATGCTCTTTGAAAAATTCTCGATCGCCTTCTCCCAATCGCCCTTCCCCACATAAATCAGGCCCCGATTATGAAATGCCCCGGCATCCTTGTCGTTGAGCTTTATCGCCTCGCTGAAATCTGCCAATGCCTCATCCAACTTTCCCTGGTTTTGATACGCAGTGGCCCGGCTATCATAACCAATCGAATCCGTCGGCTTAAGTTTTATCAACTCGCTGAAATCACTCACCGCCTTGTCCCAGTCCCCTTTCATTGCGTACGACAATCCGCGACTGCCATAAGCTGGCGCATCCTTGGGATTGAGCTTGATGACCTCACTCAGATCCCTGATGGCCTTGTCCATGTCCCCTTTCATTGCGTACGCCAGGCCTCGGCTGTTGTAGGCTGATACCTGTTTGGGATTCAACTTAACCACCTGATCATAATCCGCAATCGCCTTGTCCCAATCTCTCTTCATCGCATAGGCGCGCCCCCGACTATCATAATAGTTGGCGTCCTTTGGGTTGATTTGAATGGCTTGTGTGTAATCGCTGATGGCCTTCTCCGAATCACCTTTCTTATGGTAATCCGCCGCCCGTTTGGCATAAGCCCACGCATCCTTGGGATTCAACTTGATGGCTTCTGTATAATCACTGATCGCCTTCTCCACCTCGCCCTTTTGATCATATAAATTCCCCCGGTTATCATAAGCCCGCCCCTCCGGATTCAACCGTATCGTTTCATCGAAATCATGGATGCCACTGGTAAAATCTCCCTTTTGCGTATACGCCATGCCCCGATTGAAAAACGCCGCATCATTCGTCGGTTGTAATTTGAGCACCGACGACCAGCACGAAATCGCCAACTCATAATCCCCATCCTCCTGGGCCTTCTTGCCGATGGTAAAAAAATCTGCAATTTGATCCGCCGGCACCGACACTGCCGCCACCGTCAACATCATCCCCAAAATCCCAAATTTCTTTAACTTCGATTTCATCATTCTTCTTAAATTCACAGGATTAAGTATTTACCCAATCCCACCCAAAGTCGAGTCACAGACATAATTGAACCAATCACCTAAAAACATTTACTCAACCGCTGCATCGTGCTCATTTTCAAGGAATTAAATTTTTACAACTCTTGTTAGCACCACATTCCCCATCCGTCCTTTGATTAACTACGCCAGCTCATTGCGGGTATTCAACCCACGAACCCACGACCACCAGAAAACATTTTGTTCGGTTTTATTTTCGGGCGGGTTCTTAATAGAAAAAGTGAAAACGACAGACAATTCAAAATTGCTCTCGGAATTTGTGCAGCAGGCCTCCGAACCAGCCTTTCGGGACTTGGTGGCCCGGCATGTCAACCTCGTCTATTCCACCGCCTTGAGGCTCGTCGCTGGCGATACCCACCTCGCTCAGGATATCACCCAATCCGTTTTCACCGATCTTTCTCGCAAAGCCAAAACCCTCGCCGTCGACATCCCGTTGGCCGGCTGGCTGCACCGCCACACCTGCTTCACCGCCTCCAAAACCGTCAGATCAGAACAGCGCCGTCAACGCAGAGAAAAAGTCGCGGCCGAAATGAATGCACTCCATAACCACCCGGACGCCGACTTCTCCCAACTCACACCCGTTCTCGACGACGCCATCAACCAGCTTGGCGAATCCGACCGCACTGCCATCCTGCTCCGCTTTTTCGAACAACACGACTTCCGTTCACTCGGAGCAGTCTTGGGCACCAACGAAGACGCAGCGCGCATGCGGGTAACTCGCGCTCTCGATAAATTGCACTCCTTCTTGAAACGCCGGGGCGTTTCCCTGTCCGTTACCGCACTGGCGACCGCCCTCACCGCTGAATGTCTCACCGCTGCCCCCGCCGGATTCGCGCTGAAGATCGCCACCGCCGCCATCGCAAACGGCAAAAGCGGCGGGATTACTTTTACATTTCTGAAAATGTTCACTGCAACCAAGCTCAAGTTCGGAATTGTTTGCGCGATTGTTGGCGTCCTCGTTGCGCTCCTCCTTGTTCAACGCGCAACTGAAGCCGGGCTCCGCGAACAGAATCTCTCCTTGAAACAGCAGAGCGATCAACTGGCTCAAGTGAAAGCCGAGAATGATAGACTCTCAAAGCTGGCGGCTCAGTCAGCGAACCCTTCCCTCTCCGAAGCTCAATTCCGCGAGCTGGTCCGCTTGCGGGGCGAAGTGCGGCGCTTACGCCAGCAACGGAAGGATTTCGAAAATGCCGCTGTCAATCAAACCCAAACCCTTTCCACCCCCAACCGGGAGCCATCAAAATCATCGGTGGTTCAGATTTTCCTGGTTGAGGATCAGCCGAGCCCGGACAGTCAACGCCTGACCAGCAATGTGACAGATAGTGACGGAAAACCCTTTCAGCAAATGGTTTACACCCAGAAAATTCCTCTGATGGACCAGACATACATCAGTTCAGCGAGCGTCACCACGAATACATATCATGGTGAACCACAAATCGAATTGGTTTTCACCGCAGAGGGCCGCGAGCTGTTTGGCTCCATTACAAAAACCAACCTCGATCACCGCCTCGCTGTGGTTATGGATGGTCAGTTATACAGCGCTCCCGTGGTCAGGGCAGCAATCACCAGTGGGAAAGTTCCAATCCCAGGTCCTTCCACCATGGAGGAGGCCGAAAGAATTGCATCCGTCATCAATTCTGCGCGAACCAATCGATAGCAGGGAATAATTCAAGATTCACCATCGATCATTTCCCATTGACAAGCCTAACAGTGCAAGGCATCTACTCTACATGCTTTCAAAAGAATTGGTTGCCGCCTCAACCACCACTTTGATTCTTTCGATTCTCAGCGAAGGAGACTGTTACGGTTACGCCCTCATCCAGCGCGTCCAGGAATTGTCAGACGGCGAAATTCTTTGGAGTGAAGGCATGCTCTACCCGGTCCTCCATTGGATGGAGAAGGAAAAGCTCATCGAATCCGAGTGGCGCGAAGGCGACCTCGGCCGAAAGCGCAAATATTATCGCCTCTGCAAGGCAGGCACCAAGGCTCTCCAACAGGAACAAAAGCAATGGATGACCGTGCATTCAACTCTCATCAAATTATGGAATCCAAAACCCAGTTCGATCTGAACCACAATCTGGAACTCTGGCGCCAGTCATTGGCTCAATCACCCTCCTTTCAACCAGACAACCTGGACGAACTCGAAGTTCATCTCCGCGATTCGGTGAACACACTCGAAGCCAAGGGCCTCTCGACTGAAGAAGCCTTTCTGATTGCGGTACGCCGCGTCGGCCAACCCACTGAACTAGACAAGGAGTTCGGCAAGGTAAACTCCGAAACAGTTTGGCTCTCTCGGTGGCTCTGGATGGCAGTTGGCACCTTCCTTTTCTTGTGGCTTCAATCTCTCAAAGGAGTCGTAAACTATGCCCTGTTGGGGTTTGGAAAGCACTTTGTTTTTAATGCCCATGTTCTTGGATTCCTGAACACAATTGCAACCCTTGCTCTGTTCGTCGCACCGATTGTTTTCCTGCCACGCCTTGCTGCTCGCAGTCTGAAACTACGCAGTCAGTTTATCACGAGAAGTATACTGCATCACCCGGTGATATCCATGGCGGGACTCGTATTATTCAGCATTAGCCTCACAGTTCTTTGTGCGGTTGGGAACAAATTAGCCTGGCGAGGCTTCTCCTCACAGCCAGCTGATGTGATTATACTGGCAACATGGTCCGCATGGCCCAAGATTGCGGGAATTATCCTTCTACCCATGGCGATAGTTTACTTATATCGCCGCCAACTTAAAACCCGCACCAACCCGGTCTGAATCACCGGAGATCCGCGATAAAATATCCTGCGATGGTGGAATCCCCGCCCTCTTCGAGCTTTATCAGCCGGTTGCCGTGGTGCTCCCCCTGCCGATGAAAGAACCATGGTTCCAGAGTAGTTGGTGAGGACCCCGTAATGTTCGGACAAATCCTTGAAAATATTCGAGGTTATAATACCGTCAAAGATCTTGAAAAAAATCTAAACGTCGATGCGTACCACAGCAAAATTGTTCTGGCAAATTGCCTGTATTTTGGTGTTTTCGTCGCTTCTTGGAGCGGGCTTCGGCTTCATCCAAGGCGTTGCGGCGTTCGCTCATCTTCCGATCGAGCAAAAACTGGGGCTCAGTGCTTGGGCTGCATTAACGGGAATTGGCGTCTCCGTTTTGCTCGGACCAATACTTTACTTCGGGGTCATTCGAAACCAAGTTTCCCTTGAAGCATTGGGGCAGGTACTTTTGATCGCATTTATCATTGGAGTTTCAACTGCAGCTTTGTTGGGGGCCGTTTTAGATGGGGGTTGGTTATCCTGCTTCGTTACTCCCGTTGCAGTTGTCTTATTGACAATAGCATTCCGCCTCCGATCAAGACACACGAACCGAGAAAATTAAACAGGTAATTTCCGCCGTAATCCGGTCGTCTCGTCAGGGTTGAGTTCTTATGGCGAGCGAATCTTTGTCTTACGCTGAAAGCGTGCAAGTAAGGTAGCCCGGAGTCCAGCCCGTCCCTCGGGCTTGTGGCCGTGCGCAAGCACCCCCGGATAAATGAACCAAAACAAATCCCCCACACTCTGCCGCTTGGAAACTGAAGCGGCGGTGGCATTACAAATTAGCACAACTTTCTTCGTGCTAAATCGACGGACGTGGTCTAGCCTTGTGCAATTCAAGAGGAACATTCGTCAGGCGGCGGTGTATAAATACAGTAAGCAGGGCCAGTTAAGGAGTTAAAACAACAAATCCAAGGAAAAGCGCATGAAATCAAATACGGGGAGGATCGTTGCATCTGTAATGATCTCGGGAGCATGTTTGTACGGGGCACTGGGCCCCATCGCGGCAAGGAGCCAGTCGGTGGACCAGGACTCAGCCGTCATGAGCGGTAACGATGAAGAACGGCGCGCTGCGGCGGCAAGGGCGAAAGATGCTGCCTGGAAACCGTCCTCCACCGAGGCCGGCCTCATTCAGATCGGCGATAGCAAAAATCCGGGGGCGCTCAAAAACTTCTGTCTGGACGCCGACGGCAACCTGTTGACGTGCTATGCACCACAGGGGAACGGACCGAAGAACGCACCGTGCATCCGGGTGTATTCGCCAAAAGGGCAGTTGCTGAAAACACTGCCGCTGGAGATCAAGCCAGGGGCGATCTGCACGGCCAGGGACGGCTCAATTTTCGTGGCGGGGGACGGCCGGGTGCTAAAGCTGGATGCCGCCGGGAAGGTCTTGGCCTCAGCAGACTCGCCAGTGGCAAAGGAAACGGTGACCATCACCAAAGAGACCGAGGAAATGGTCAAGCAGATGATCCAGCAATCGAAGCGCCCTCTCAAAGAGGAGCTTGCAAAAATGAAGACCAGTCTGGAAAAGCGTCGCTCCGAGGTGACCGGGGTGGCCGTGACGGAGCAGGATCTATTCATGGTGGTCCCGGCGCCGAGTGACTTCACTTTCCGGGTCTATCGTTTTAACCTCGCGTTGGCAGAGCCAAAGCTGGTAGTGGAAAAGCTGCGCGGCTGCTGCGGGCAGATGGACATCCAGACGCACGACGGAAAGCTTTGGATTCCGCACAATGCCCGGCACTCTGTCGAAACTCGCGATCGCGATGGCAATGAACTCTCGAAGTTCGGCAAGGCTGGCAGGGTGAAGGCAACCGATTTCGGCGGCTGTTGCGAGCCAAAAAACCTGCGAGTGCTGCCCAATGGCGACGTTCTGGCCGCGGAGTCTGGTCCGCCCACGTGCATCAAGCGATTCTCAGCCAGCGGCAAGTTCATGGAGGTGGTTGCCTTGGCGGATGGATCGAAGGGTGATTGCGTGCGCGTCACTGTGGAGATGAGTCCGGATGGGCGTCAATATTACCTGCTGGATACCACCCGTGACGCCATCCGCGTCTTCGCCGCGAAGCATTGAGATAAATGTGGCCACCCACAAGGAGGTTTAAATGAAATGCTCGAACCAGGAGGCACGTTTCTTCCAAGGGAGATCAACCGGAACTCACCGCCGCCGACACGATTTTGAAAGTGGCTCTATTCTCCGTCTGAGCGCCCTGCTGCTGGTGCTGTTGTTCGTCGCAGGCGGCGTCCTGGCCAAACCGGCGACGCGCGGGCCGGAGCCGATTTTACTCGTGGTCATGGACCCTCTTGCGAAGGAACTGGCCTGCGCCTGCGTGAAGGGCCACGGTCAGCGGGATTATCGCAAACTTGCGGCGCGGATGGAGACAACCCTCAAGCAGCGCGTCAGCATTGAGTTTTCCGACGACCTTGCCGAGTCCATGGTCGGGGTTAGTCCGGCGCGGGAGGTAATCGTCGTCGGCGACCAATCGTTGGTGGCGCACGGCGCGAAAAAGGCAGGTCTGCCGTGTCATCCGGTCTGCGAATTGACCGACCCGGACGGCAACACCACGCTCACCGCGTTATTCATCGCACGTTTCGACGATCCGGCCAGGGAGTTGAAGGACCTCGGCGGTCGGAAGGTGCTCTTCGGTCTGGCTGATGGTGATGAGAAAGTTGCCGCCAGCCTGGCGGCCCTGCGCGCCGCCGGCGTCGAGCCTGTCGGCACACCGGAGAAGCACGCGTCATTCAGTGACGCGGCGCTCGACCTGCTCGACAGCCAGTCGTCTCCGCCGCCCGTCGCGGTGATTCCAAGTTACGCGCTGGCGTTGCTTGAAGGCTGCGGCAGCGTCAAGCCCGGCAATTTGAAAGTGATCGGAAAGACACAGCCAGTTCCGTTCATCACGGTGTTCGTGGCCGACACCATCCCGGCGGAGAGACAGCAGAAGCTTCTCAAGACGCTGCTGAACATCAATGCCGACGCAAAGCTGCTGAAGGCTATGGAGAGCCGGGACGGTTTCAGGCCGGTGCAGGGCCGGGAACCCGGTGGGACGAAGGCAAGCACCGGACCTAACTGGCCTGATTGGCGCGGGCCGGCACGCGATGGGCACGTACCAAGACTTCCGGCACGACTTCCCGTGACGGCCAGGTTCGTCTGGAAAAAGGCGGCCATGATTGGCGGCCTTGCCGGTCTCAGCGTCAGCGGTGAACGGCTGATTCTGGCGGAGCGGGACTTCGATGAGGAACATGACGTGTATCGCTGCCTCAATGCGCACAATGGCGAGCTGCTTTGGCGGGTGGAATTTCCCGCGCGCGGCAAGTTGGATTACGGCCAGGCCCCGCGAGCAACGCCAGTCATTCATGCGGACAAGGCGTATCTGCTCGGCGCGTTTGGGGATTTGCGGTGTGTGAACCTCACCAATGGCAGGCTGATTTGGCAACGGTCCTTGCCGCGTGAGTTCAAGGCCACCTTGCCGACGTGGGGCATGTGCGCCACACCGCTGCTCGTGGATGATTTGCTGATTGTGAATCCCGGAGGCACGAATGCATCGTTGGTGGCATTGGATTGCGCCACCGGCCACACCCGCTGGACCACGCCAGGATTGCCGGCAGCTTACTCGGCGTTTATCTGCGGGGAATTCGGCAGCCGGCGGCAAGTCGTCGGTTACGACCGGAATTCGCTGGGCGGCTGGGATGTGAAAACGGGCAGGCGCCTTTGGCAACTCGTGCCTCCCGCCGAGGGAGACTTTAATGTACCTACACCCGTCGCCGTGGACGGCGGCGTCATCGTATCCACCGAGAACAACGGGACCCGGTTTTATCGTTTTGATGAATCGGGCCGGATCATTGCCACACCGGCGGCACAGTACGCGGACCTGTCACCGGACACGGTGTCGCCGGTGGTGACGTGCGGGCGGGTGTTCGGGGCGAATTCTGGTCTGCGTTGTCTCGATCTGCATAACGGATTGAAGCCCGTCTGGCATCGGCAGGAAGCGGCGCTGGATGATCACCTGACGTTGATCGCCGACGATGACCGGGTGCTGGTGATAACACTGCGGGGTGAACTCATTTTATTGGACGGCAGGACGGATACCTGCACCATCATTTCGCGGCTCCGGTTGTTTGATGACGATGTGGAGGTTTATTCGCATCCAGCGCTGGTCGGAACGCGGCTCTACGTGCGCGGCGGTTCCAGCTTGGTTTGCGTGGACCTTGGAACGGACTGAGCAAAAGAAATGACTTTGATTATGAAACTGTTCATCGCTATCGGCATCATTGCCGTTTATTTCGCCGGCTGTTCCAGCACTCCCCAATCCCAGTCCAACGCAAACCTGCTGCCTGCGCTTCGGCCGTATGTACAAGAAGTCGCCAATGAACTTGGAATGGTCTCCGCCGAGAGAAGGGTCATGCTGGACGCCATCGCCACCAACGTCGCTTCCCAGCTTCGCTCTGGAAAAGAAGCACAGCTGACCTTCATTTGCACCAGCAATTCGCGACGGAGTCACATGTCGCAGATCTGGGCGCAGACGGCAGCATATTATTATGGCCTCAACGACGTCCATGCCTTTTCGGGAGGGACACAAGCGACTGCCTGCAATTGCCGGACCGTGGCTGTCATGCGCCGGGTGGGCTTTACAATCGAGGACGCCACCACGGGAGACAACCCTGTGTATTTGGTCCGCTATGCGCAAGACCGGCCGCCAATCCGTGCGTATTCCAAGCGCTACAATGCCGATGCCAATCCGAAACGGGATTTCATCGCCTTGATGACGTGTAGCGTGGCCGACAAGACCTGTCCGCTCGTCGAAGGAGCAATATCCAGGTATGCCATACATTACGCTGATCCCAGGGTTTGCGATGACACGCCAACGGAAACCACCGCTTATAATGAACGCTGCAGGGAAATTGCCCGGGAGATGTTTTACATCATGTCTGTGACTCGCAGGCAGCTGGACGCAGTCAAGATAACCTCGCGGCTTCAACCTCGGTCGTCTCTGCAAGCTGAAAGCGTGCAAGTAAGGTAGCCCAGGGTCCAGCCCGTCCCCCGGGCGCAACACCGGGTAAACAAACCAAACAAATTCCCCCACACTCTGCCGCATCGCGGTACGAGCAAAGCGAGCATCTCCGTCCCATTCCCCAATCACGACCACCCACGACAGCCATCCGCTCAACCAAGCCCAATCAATCCAAACACGCCAGACGACTCCACTTCTCCCACCCTGCTCCGCCTGCTTTTCTTCGCAGAAATGTCACGAAATGCTGATTGACCTTGGTTGTAAATACTCCTACCGTCGCAGGACAAGCCTCACAAAAGTTGTCCAAACAACGCAGTTCCGGACGCCCTTGAATTCTCACAGGTGTCCAGCAGCAAAAACCGCAATAAGTTAAGCATCACCAATAAACCAGACAGTAGGAAAGGCACAACAATATGAAAAAACTATTCGGATATGCAGCCATTCTCGCGACCGCTTATGTAGCCACCTCTCAGGCCAGCGCCACCAACCTTTTGGGCATTGATGTTTCGGCCGCCCAGGGTTCGATCAACTGGACCTCTGTGCATGGCGCCGGAGTGGAATTCGCCTTTGCCCAGGCCACTGAGGGAAACTACTTTCAAGATTCAAAATTCAAAAGCTACATGACCAACGGCAAGGCCGCCGGCGTGCAAATGGGCGCCGCTCATTTCGCCCGCCCCGACCTGAACACACCCGCCACTGAGGCCAACTACTTCTGGAGCTTCGCCGGCCCTTACATCAAGGCCGATGGCAAGAGCATCAGTCCGGCCGTCGAATTTGAGACTTTTAATGGTCATGTTGGCGCCAGCACTTATACAGCCTGGTTTAACGCCTGGGCGGCTGACGTGAAGGCGAAGACTACAAACTCCATGACTCCGGTCATCTACGTAAGCTCTTGCGCCGGTGCCTGCTACCTTGACACCAGCATTATGTTGGATGGTTGGATAGCCAATTACAATGGCGAGAATCTGTACACTGGCAACCCTTGGACCTCATGCCTCTGTAATCCCTGGGGCCCGACCGTCTGGGACTATTGGCAGGTCACTTCCACCGGGTCTATTCCCGGCATCTCGGGCAACGTGGATTTAGACGCTTTCAATGGCACTTTGGCCAAACTGAAGAGCACCGAGGGTGTGGGCGGCCTGTAAACGGCCCCATCAAAGTGGATGTTGAATTCAAGACAAGCTCCACCTCCCGCATAATTTAAAGCCCGCGCAAATCTCCGGATTTGCGCGGGTTCCTTATTTGATCCGCACCTCCAACTTCGCACGACGCCAATCACGCGACAACGCCCACCCGCCCAAACATGCCACAAGCTTTTAGGTTTCTTTGCGGGGCTAAACCTCATTACACTCCCGGACAAATGCACCGTCCCGATCGCAACAAATGGTCGAACCTGGCTCTATTGCTGGCCTTCAGCCTTCTCGCTTTCACCGCACAACAGACTGTCGTAGCAGACGCTCCCGATATCCTGATCGCCGACTTCGAGGGACCCGATTACGGCCATTGGCAGGTGACCGGCGAAGCCTTCGGCAATGAACCCGCTCACGGAACCTTGCCCAATCAAATGCCCGTCACCGGCTATCTCGGAAAAGGATTGGTGAATTCCTATCTCCGCGGCGACCAAAGCCAGGGCACCTTAACCTCGCCGGATTTCAAAATCCTCCGTTCGAACATCAACTTTCTGATTGGAGGCGGTTATCATCCCAACGAAACGTGCATTAATCTTTTGATCGACGGAAAGGTGGTGCGCACCGCCACAGGAAAATCCCGCACGCCACAGGACACCGAGCGGTTGACGTGGGCCACATGGAACGTGGCTGAGTTCAACAGGCGAAATGCACAGATTCAAATCGTGGACAAACATTCCGGCGGCTGGGGCCACATCAACATCGATCAAATCGTTCAAAGCGACCACGAACCCGCCATACCAACAGCGCAGGACGAGAAGCGGGAACTCCTCACACAGGCCATGGCAAGTATGCAGGCGAATCTATCCCGCGCAGAAGCCGACCCCACTCGTCCTATTTATCATTTCCACGCTCCCGCCAATTGGATGAACGATCCCAACGGCCCCCTCTTTCACCACGGTTATTACCACATGTTTTACCAGTTCAATCCTTACGGAGATAATTGGGGAAATATGCACTGGGGCCACGCCCGCAGTCGCGATTTGGTGCATTGGGAACAATTGCCAATCGCCCTCTGGCCCTCCCGGATGCAGGGAGAAGAACACATTTACTCCGGTTGTTCGCTCATCACGCCAACGGGCAAGCCGATGATTATTTACACCAGCATCGGCCATCCGCTGCCGGAACAATGGGCCGCGCTCAGCGACGACGACATGATCGACTGGCAAAAGCTCCCGGCCAACCCGCTCCTCACCGAGACACTGCATGGCAAAACCAAAGTGTACGATTGGCGTGATCCGTTCTATTTCGAAGACAAGGGACACCACTATCTCGTGGCCGGTGGAAACCTGAATGAAGCCAGGGGCGGCGAAGCCATCGTGAACCTCTACGAAGCCGGGAATGACGAGCTGACCCAATGGAAATACCTCGGCGTCCTCTTCAAACATCCCGATGCCAGCATCAAAAATATCGAATGCCCAAACTTCTTTAAACTCGGCAACCGTTGGGTTCTCGCAATTTCACCTTATGGTCCCGTCCAATATTTTATCGGAGACTTCGATGCGACCACGCATCAGTTCACCGCCACTCGTCATGGGACAATGGATTTCAGCGATGCCTATTACGCGCCAAATTGCCTGCTCGATCAGCAGGGCCGCCGCGTTATGTGGGGCTGGGTAAAGGGATTTAAAGAAGGGCACGGCTGGAACGGATGCCTGACCGTGCCGCACATTTTAACGCTCAGCAAGGAGGGAGAACTCCATCAGGAACCAGCACCGGAGTTGCAGACATTGCGCGGAGAATCATTTCACAAAACAGAAATGCCATTGCAGGCCGGAAAACCATTCCAGTCAGAGCTCAAAGGAGACACGCTGGAAATCCTCGCCGAAATCGAACCGGGCACCGCTGCTGCTTCCGGATTGAAACTGCGTCAATCTGATGATGGCCGGAATGCCGTGACAATTGCCTACGACGGCAATCAATTGGACGTCGCTGGCACAAAACTGCCATTCAAACTCCACGACAACGAGAAGACACTCCAATTGCACATCCTCCTCGATAAATCCGTGATGGAAGTCTTCATTAACCACCGCGAGTGCGTGACGAAAGTAATTTATCCCGAAGCAGCCGACCTGGGTGTCAGTCTCTTTGCCAATGGCGGCCAAGCCCGCGTAAAATCACTCGATATCTGGCGCATCAAATCAATTTGGTAACCAACTGGACTGAATCCCAAAAGATTTCCGAACTACTTACAGCAGCTTTCCGGGGTTATCAGATCAGCGTGGTCGCACGGCTGGCGGCTGCCAATCGAGATGCCAGTAGCATTTCCAAAGATCTTCTAATTTCACCAATTCGGTATGGCCGTCAGCCAGTCCCATGTTGATGGCACCCGGCATTATTTGCGCGGAAGGAAAGTTGCGCGGGGCCCGGGAAGCACTGCGATCACCATGCCGGGCAATGGTGCAGCGCCCCATCTGGTTTGGAGACACGCCTAAAGGCTGGCCTTCGTAAAGATTGATGTAAGGCCGGTCGCTTTCTTCGGGCCACACGTCCACCCAATTCTCGTCGAAGAAAACCGGAGTCAGCGCCGGTTTCTGAATGCTTGCCTCCTTGGTGAAAATCTGTTGCTGTTTGGGATCACCCGGCTCAGAGAACTTCATGTCTGAATAAAGCCAGCCGTTGTAACCATAGCTGCCGTAAAACATGTTTTTTTTATCGGAGGTCCATCGCACCCAGGCGCGGTCCGCATAACCTTGTGCATTTCCGCTTGAGGGTGGCGGATTTTGCAGCGGGGCGGAAGGACAGACCAACAATCCCTTGCTCATGGCATAATCATTTAGAACTCCCATCCAGTTTCCTCCCGGAAACGCGGGAGTCTCGTAGCCTGCATGACGGGTGTTATCGCTGGCGTACACGAAACTCGCCAGGGACAATTGTTTGACACTGTTCAGACAATGAGTCCGTTGCGCCTTCAGCTTCGCAGTGCTCAAAATCGGAAGCAGCAGTGCTGCGAGAATGCCAATAATGGCAATCACCACCAGCAGTTCAATCAAGGTGAAACCGCGTTTTGGAGTTATCCTTGGGCAGAACATGGCAGGCCTCATTTTGGAGAAACCTGGGACTTCCATTGTACCAGTTTTACATTTCGCAAATAAAGCAAGCCACCGCCAGGCAGAAAAACGCTTACTTCGAGGCGTGTGGGCGGATGAACTGTGGCGGCGGGATCGAATGGCGGCGAAAAGCTGCTCGGATAAGTTTTGCCGGTGCGGTCGAATGGCAGGGAAAAAACACGCCAGTCTGAATTTCCACGAATTTTTGCGGCCGGTCCGGGATTGATGTCACTGGTGTAAGAGTAGAATTGTGCCTCCGGCAAGCCGGGCGACTGCGGTGGGAAATAATTCCACGTTGCCAGCAGACTGTCACTTTCAACATTTTCATATTTGATTTCACCGGTGACAGCATAATTCATTGCTGTAATCGGTGGCTTCACAATATTGAAAATGATCCATTGAACGGGAGTTTTATTGGTCTCATTGATTTTTAAAACTGTTCGACCATCCAACTTCACCATCTCCCCACCGAGCAACAGGCCTTTGTCAGCGAGCTTTTGCCAATCAAACTCGGTCAGAACTGTTATAGGTAGGCCTTCAAAACCCTTCACGATGCCGGGTTTGGCCAATTCAGTTACTATCACCGTGGTTGTACCGACGGTAAGCACCGCCGCTACGCCGATGACAATTGCCATTTTTGCTTTTGTCCATGCCATAATCTTCAGGACTCCGTTGATGATGGTTAGAGTTGAACCACTGACAAACGCTCCTTTCGCCGCAGTCGCCACGACCGGCACCGCTAGGCCCATCGGAGCAGCTTGCACCGAGTTCGCAACCAAGGCTCCGCCGATGGCCACCGCTGAAAGGGCAACCCCACGTTTAACGAAAAAATTCCGCAGCTTGTCCAGCGCGCGATTCACCCGCATTTTGGCTGCGTCTTCGCTCGCGCCAAGAACGGTTCCGACTTCCTGCAAGCTTTTGCCGTCGAAGAATCGAAGCACGATCGCATTGCGATCCCGCTCATTCAGCGCATCCATTGCCATATCCAGCAGCGGGGCGATTTGTTTCCACGCATCATCAGCTTCAGGTTCATTCAAAAGCGATTGCATGTGCGCCTCCTGTTCGCGTTGTTGCCGGCGTCGCTGAGTTTTCATTGCATCGGCGGCAGCATAGCGGGTTGTGCGGTAAAGCCAGCCGGAGAGAATTGTTTTCGAACCAAGCGCGGTCGCTTTGCGCGCCAGAATGATGAAGACAGCCTGCGTAACTTCCTCCGCCAGGTGGGTGTCGTGGACCTGACGCAGTGCCACGGAATAAACCAGGTTGATATGCCGCGATACGAGTTGCTCAAAGGCAAGCTCGGATCGTTTGGCGGCATATTCCTGCACCAGCGCCACGTCATCACTCATCATCTACCTATACATGGACGCCCACCCGAAAAGGTAACAGATTATTTTCAATCTCGAACGTAATGCGTGAAGGACGCCATTTGCGCACTTGTTCGTCCAACAAATGATGAAATGAGTAGGAAAGCACATGTTTCCAGCTTCCGCTGGCATGTGATTGGACCTCCAACAGCTTACAATTTTCTCGCGTTAATTTCCTCTTCGTGCAAATTTCTGCCCGCGTGAACGTTTGTAAACGACTTTTTCGCCGGGCTGCAGTATGGGGAATCCTCTCCGTACCTCTGCTTTCCTTCGCTCAAAGTTACAATCAAGGCCCCGTTTTCAGCGCCATCGAGGAAAACGATCTCGTTGTCAAAACTGACCGCCATTACACCCAGGGCATCAAGCTTTCCTACCTCCAACGCGATGGCGTCATGCCCGAGCTCCTGGATCGATTCAGCAAATGGGTTCCCACTCTGGGCTTTGAACTGGGCACCAATAAATTCGGCTACACCGTCGGCCAAAATATCTACACACCCGCGGATATCCAGCAACGGCAGTTCATCCCCAATGACCGTCCCTATGCTGGCTGGCTTTACACAGGCTTGGCCCTCCAACGTCGCGGCTCCGCCTTCAGTGACCAGGTGGCTGTTCTGGAACATCTTGAATTGGACCTCGGCGTTATCGGCCCCTGGTCTCTCGCCAATGAGGCACAAACCTGGGTCCACGAACTGCGCGGCTTCGCCACTCCGAAAGGTTGGAACCACCAGCTTCACAATGAACCCGGGCTCGACCTGAAGTTCGAACGCTCCTGGCGCTGGCCAGCCGTCGCCACCCGCCCCTGGGGTATCGATTTCATCCCCCGCGTCGGCTTCAACCTTGGCAACGTCGAAACCTCCGCCCGCATCAACGGCACCGTCCGCGCAGGCTGGCATTTGCCGGATGATTTCGGACCGCACACCATTGATTCCATAACCCTTCCCGAGGGCGGTATTTCCCCGGGTGCTGAAGAGGGCGAAAATTACGGGGTTTACATCTTCGGCAGTGCCCAAAGCAAAGGGGTTGCATACACTGCCTTTTTGGATGGCAACCTCTGGCAGGCCAGTCCTCACGTGGAGAAAAAGAATTATATCACCGAATTATCCACCGGCATCGTGCTCCAGCTCAACCCCGTGGAACTCGGCTTCACCTACGTTTACCGCACACGCGAATTCGTCCTTCAAACCGAGCGCGACAGCTACGGCTCCATCTTCATCAGCGGCCGCTTCTAACCCCGCGCCATCCTCCATCCTCCACTCTCGTTGAACGTTTTCATCCTTGAGGTTCCCACCCCATGGCATAACACCCCAGCGCAATCAGCCTCTTCCTGAATTATTCTTTCATGGGAACGATAATCAGAAGTTGCCAGTCGCCAATGACGAACAACTTCAATTAGGAGACAAACATATGTTAAGATGGGCAGCCATATTTCTGGTAATCGCAATCATCGCCGCACTATTCGGGTTCGGTGGCATTGCGGGTGCAGCCGCCAGTATCGCGAAGACACTATTCTTTATTTTCATCGCGATTTGCGTTGTCCTCTTCTTGATCGGCATCTTTGCCGGAAGAGGCTTGTAAGCTGTGGGTTGTTCTCAGTGAACATGGCGGAGATGGCATCTCCGCCGTGATGGGGGTTAGGCTTGCAATAGCGCAAGCACCTCTTCACGAGTTAATGTTTCCCGTTCGAGCAGCGCCTTGGCGAGTTTCTCAGTATCGTTCTTCTGCTCCTGGATAATCTCCAAAGCCGTGCGATCCGCATTCTCAAGCAGACGGTTGATCTCTACTTCTGCATCCTTCTGGTCAGGCTGATAATACAACTTCTCGCCCATTCCCCAGTCGTGGATCATCTGGCGTGCCGTCTTCCGTGCCATGTCCAAATCCCCTGTGGCGCCGTTCGTGGTTGCTCCGTAAAAGGTCTTCTCCGCCGCCCGTCCGCCCATCAGCACGACCAACTGCTGCAATAGCATGTCTTTGCTGTACAAGTTCTGGTCCTCTGTTGGCAACATCGTGGTGACCCCCAAGGCGTTGCCACGCGGAATGATGCTGACCTTATACAATGTGGGCAGCAACTTGCAGCGCAAATTGATGATCGTGTGCCCGGCTTCGTGATACGCAATCATCGCGCGCTCGGTCGGATTCAACACCATCGAGGTCCGCTCTTTGCCAAACTGCACTTTGTCGCGCGCTGCTTCTAGCTCGGTGCTCGTGATTTTCGGACGATTGTTCTGCGCGCATAGAATCGAAGCCTCGTTCAACACGTGCGCCAGATCTGCTCCTGACATCCCATGCGTCGTCTGCGCCAATGCTTCCAATGCCTGCTCATCTTCAATCGGCTTGTTCCGCACATGCGTCTGCAAGATCGCACGGCGTCCCTTCACATCAGGATAGGGCACCATCACCTTCCGATCAAAACGTCCCGGGCGCATCAGCGCATCATCCAAATCTTCCGGACGATTCGTCGCCGCGATCACCACCACACCTTCATTCCCTTCAAATCCGTCCATCGCCGCCAGTAACGCATTGATGGTCTGTTGCTGTTCCCCGTTGGTATCAAACTTCCGGTTCTTACCCACGCAATCGATTTCGTCGATAAAGATGATGGAAGGCTGTTGCTTCGCGGCCTGCTTGAACAACTGGCGCACCCGCTTGGCGCCCACGCCCACGTACACTTCTGTAAAATCGCTACCATGCACGCTGAAGAAATTCGCATTCGCCTCACCCGCAATCGCCTTGGCCAGCATCGTTTTGCCAGTCCCCGGAGGACCAATCAACAACACGCCCTTCGGCAACTTGCTGCCCATTTTGCTATACTTTTGTGGGTCCCGGAGAAAATCCACCACTTCCTGAACTTCCGCCTTGGCCTCTTCCACACCCGCCACATCTGCCAGGCGAACTGTTGGACGCTGCTTCACGCGACTGTTCTTGCCCCGACCGGCCCCTTTGGTCTGATAAGCCACAAAGCCCAGCAACAGAGCGGTCAACCCCACCGGCAATGCAATGTTCAAAAGCTGCCCCTTGAAACCCATGCCGGGCACTTCAACCTTCGTGGACTTCTGCGCAAACAATTCCTTCGCCTGCGCCTCTTCCAAATGGGTCGTAATGCCGAATGGCTTCACGACGTCGCCGGCCTTGTAGGTCCCTTCCAACGCATAAATACCCGTATAAGGTGTGGGAACCACTGTGGCTTCGACGATTTGCTTGTTCTCAATCAAATCCTTGAGTTGCACGCGTGTAATCTCGTTGGAGGGGAGACGTAAATAATATCCAATTAATCCAGCCAGGCCAATGACCAGGATTGTGATTGTCAGGATAAGTCGTAAATTCTTCGACTGCTTCATTCTTGGCTTTTTTTAAATGTTTTTGGTTCTTTGCTTAATTGCCACCGTCTTGCATCGAGTACACGCGGTGTTGGTTGGCAGCCATGCGAACATCATGTTTGCTCGCGTCCTTCAGTTCGGACGGCGTTTTCCCTTCAGTAGACAGCCTGCCTGAACGCTTTAAATACAGTGCCATCTGGTCTGCAAAGACCAGTAGCAAAATGCTTAACAACGTGCTGATTACCTTAGCCATGCTCCCAACTTGGCTTACTGGTAAAAATGCGAAATCGGAAGCGTTCCGATTCTCTTGTAGGTGTTGCTCCGACAAATCCTGGAAACCATCCCGCCGCATCATAACAATCACAAATGAATGCCTGTCTGGAGACCTCGACTAACCAGAATGAAAACTTATGAAGGTTGATGTCGCGTATTCAGGTTGGCAAACAAAGAGACGCCGGAGCGCCGACTTCAAACCGGCTAATGATGAAGTAACAACGAAATCTCCATTCTCCCCCAGGTTTGTAGTAAAACACTGGTCAAAAAATATCAAAAAGGAGTTCTCGTTCAGCAATTTTAAGGTTTTCTCAAAACTTCGGCACATAAAATGCTGGTTTTTCGAGCATGGAATCAGCAAGGCTTTTAAAATTTTGGATGTTGGCGTTCCTTTTCTCGGTTGAAATGCCCCAACGGCGGGTCGGTCAACAAGCTTGCCTCCAGCATTCAATGATTGCATAGACCCCACCAAAAACGCTAATAATGCCCGATATGTCAACTGTGGCTGAACATCTGCGCCAGACGCGCGAGACGAAAAACCTGACCATCAATCAGGTGGCCGAAGTCACCAAGATCCGCACCGACCATGTGCGCGCCTTGGAAGAGGGGGATTATAATGTCTTCTCCGCGCCGGTTTACATCCGCGGTTTCGTGCGCACCTACGCCAACTTCCTCAAATTGGATGTGCCTCAATTGCTGGCGGTTCTGGATGGAGAACTCGGCGGCACCACAAAGTTCCGGGAACCTCCTCCGCTGACCGACCAGTCCAAGGGTGTGATGGATTTTCTCACGCTCCAACTCTCCAAGGTAAACTGGCGTGTTGCAATTGTTTTGCTCTTGGTTTTGGGCGTTGCCGGCTTTGTTTACCTTGGCACGAGGAGTTCTCACAAAAGTAGCAAATCCGACCCGCTGAGCAAACTCCCACCCGCGTCCTACAAGCCCCAACCCGGCGGCGAAACTCTGCCCCTCCCCGCTCCTCGTCATCCCTGATTCATTTGGACTGGCTTTGGTCGGCCTATCCCCGATGGTGCTGGGCAATATACAAGGCATGCGCAGCTAGAACCACCAGGTTCACATACACCGCCGCCAGCACATCGTCGATCGTTACTCCCCAGCCACCTGGCAACGATTGGCTCTGCTTTACGGGCCATGGCTTCGCAATATCGAACAGGCGAAATAATACATAAACCGCTACCGTAATCAGCCACGTTTGCCGCGAAAAGAAATACTGCGGTTCAGGTAAAAACCCGGTTTTGAAATAAATAAAACTCACCCAACCCAGAAAACAAATCGGGATCGCTATGATCTCATCCAGCACCACCGATGGAGGATCGGTTTCATCCAGAATTTTCTCGGCCGCTCCGCAAAGTTGCACCGAGGCCACGATTCCCACGGCGCACCCGATCAAATACAACCAATAACTCCCGCCCGCCAGCAAAGCCGCGAACCATACTAACCCCACCAGCGAACCAAATGTTCCCGGTGCCCAGGGAATCCGTCCGCTGCCAAAACCTTGCGCCACCCAAAGCACAAAGTTCGCCACCGCGCCATTTGAGGGCCCGTCCCGCCTGTCCTTCTTTGATGGATCTTCTGAACCCATTGCGTCCTGCATCTCTTTTGTTACCTCGCCGGTTGCATTGATAAATTCTTCCATGCCTCGCTTGAATCCTTTGCCAAACCGAGACCATCGGCTCACACCAAACAGTATGAGCAACAATGCTAAAATAAGAATGATCTCGTATGCACCCATTTCCGAAAAGACCAGACCCCAATTGCCCGGTCACATTTTACATGTCCTCGAGGTACAGCCTCCGATTCCGCCACAGATACAACCATCCCGAAACAAACGTTAACACCACCGCCAGCCAGAGTGAAATCGGCATAAACCATTCAACCCACGGCTTTCCGGCAATGTGAAAACCAAAAATCGTCGGCCCCACCGGCCCCCAATCCCTGTAACTATGCTCTACCAATATGGCAATGATCGCCACAATTTGCGAAATAGTCTTATGCTTCCCGTAACGCTCCGCTGCCAACACCACATTCTTCGAAGCCGCCAACAATCGCAACCCCGTGATTGCCAGTTCACGGGCAACCACAATCACCACCATCCACGATTGAATCCAATTCAATCCTAAGAACGCAATAAATGCCGAGCAGACCAGTATCTTGTCGGCCAGTGGATCCATCAAAATACCGAAGTTGGTGATCAACTTGTCCCGCCGCGCAATCTTGCCGTCGAAATAATCGGTGAGGCTTGCCAGGCTGAACAACAAAAGCGCCAGGGTCGCATAGTAGGGAACCTGCGAGAACATGCAGACCAAAAACGCAATGGTCAGCACGAACCGGGAAACGGTCAGCTTATTTGGCAGGTTCATACAAGTTCTACTTCCGAATAACGAAATTAATTAAAGACGCCACGTGAAGGTCGGTCAACCCTTGCAAATGAAAACTACTGATCCAATGAGGTTTACACTCCTTGCTCTATACCGAATGCCGAAAGAAATTTCCGGATGGCAGGAGGGATTTTGGTTTGAGGCAAGGCGAAGGCCGCAGGCGCTATCCTTAGATAGCGACAAGGCCGACAACGCCGCCTCAAATCAAAAGCACCCTGTACCCAATGACTAACGAAGTTCCTCGTCCCCAAGGCCATGGCTTTTTCAGTCTCCACGTTCATCAGACTTATTGCCTCCTTTCATTCCCGTTCTTTTCCCCATTCCGGAAATTAATTTTGGCATTCGGTATATGCCAGCGCGAGTCTTTCTTTTAGAAATTTAAATCGGCTCGGCAATCAAATCGTAATCCGTGTGCCCAATCACCCGCACCTGCGCAAATTCTCCGATCGGCAAATTCCCGCGCACATAAACACGCCCGTCAATATCCGGCGCATCAGCCTCGCTGCGTGCCACCAAATAACGTCCTTTGAGCTGCCCCAGCTGCTTATCCTCTCCACGAATCAATCCATGCTCCCATGAACTGATCTTCGCATTCTTCAATTCCTTCGCGCTTGCCTCGGCTTCAACCAATACCCGGAGTTCCTTCCCTACAAACGATTCCGCCACCTGCTTCGCCACCTTCAATTGCTCCGCCATCGCCAGTTCGCGCCGTTTGCTTTTGATCTTATCCGCCAGCTGCCCCTCCATATTGCCCGCCCGTGTGCCATCTTCCTTCGAGTAGGTAAACACTCCCAATCGCTCGAATTTCGTATCGCGAATAAAATTCAACAACGTCTTGAAATATGTTTCAGTTTCTCCCGGAAAACCAACGATGAACGTGGTTCGTATCGCGATTCCCGGTATGCCCGCCCGAATGCGCTGGATCAGGTTGACAATGTATTGTTCCGAGGTTTCACGACGCATCCGTTCCAGCATGTTCTCATGGATATGTTGCAACGGCATATCCACATACCGCGCCACCTTCTTGCATTTTGCAATGGTCTGAATTAACTCATCGGTCCAATGCGCCGGATGTGTGTAGAGCAGTCGAATCCAGAAATCTCCCGGGATGGCGTTCAACTCGCGCAATAATGTGCACAGAGTTGTCGCGTCCGCCGGCAACGACTTGGCGGCCGAATTAAATTTCTCCGGCGATGCAATGTTGCGACTATGATTCGGCCGCAAATCCAATCCATAATAAGTCGAATCCTGCGAAATCAGGTTCAGCTCCTTCACTCCATCAGCAATCAGCTGCTTGGCCTCCCGCACAATGTCCGCCTGCACCCGGCTGCGGTGCGATCCCCGCATGCGCGGAATGATGCAAAAGCTGCACGGATGATTACACCCTTCTGCAATCTTCACGTAAGCAAAATGCTTCGGTGTCAACCGAAAACGCGGCGTTTCAAAATCGGGAATATAAACCGGCCGCGCATTGACATCCATCAAGGGCACTGCCGGAGCAACCACAGTTTTCGTTTTGCCAAATTTTTCCGTGCCCCGCAGGCTCTCTTCGTCCTCGTGTTTGAGTTCGGCCCGTGCTTTGTCGAGCTCGGCGATTTTCTCAACAATGTTGGTCTTGGAATTTTGCCCCTTCCCTTTGGCATTCTTCAACTTCTCCGCCCGGTGATCCAGCGCCTTATGCACAATCTCCGTGACCTGCGCCACCTGGTCGATGCCCATGAATACATCCACTTCAGGCAGCAGCTTCGGCAACTCCTCGCGAAAACGTTGCGGCAAACAGCCGGAAACGATCAGCCCTTGTCCGCGATTGTTCGCCTCGCGCACTTCTTCGGACTGCAAAATCGTGTCGACGCTCTCCTCCTGGGCTGAGTCGATAAACGAACAAGTGTTGACGATAACAACGTCCGCCTGCGTCGCATCATTGGTGATCTCCACGCCGCCCTTCATCAGGGAACCCAGCATGATCTCCGCATCCACCAGGTTCTTGGCACACCCAAGGGAAATTAATCCGACACGTACTGGCCGCTTATTGGTATCGCTACTTTTCATCACAGAATGGACAACTTAAGGAGGTATGGTCAAAGGCGCAACCCTTGAAACAGGTTTATTTGCACAAGCTACTGCTTTATGAGCTTTTTGAGGTTGTTAATGACCGGCCACCAAGCGCTATTTTGCCGGGGCCGGGCTCTGCGCCGCAGCTTCCACCGGGGCCTCAGTTGCCGGCTTGGCCGGTTCTGCCGCTGCTGGCAAATTAAGCTTGGTGCGCAATTGGTTGGCGAGCTCAGGCGACATTTCGCCATTCAACAACCGGTTCAAAACGTCTTTTTGCAAATCAGCAAATGGTGACAATCCCACCCGCTGCATGGTTTTGGCATCATGCGAAACCTTCGCCTGGTACCGGTCATAAATCTTCAACGCCATCGCCCGCAGCCCCACGAAACGATCGTCCTCTCCAATGGCCAGGCTGCTGTATCCCGTCCGTAATAAACCTTGGATCACTGCCTTCACCTTATCCATACCTGGATCATCCACTTCTTCCTGGATGCGACCCAGCGCATAATCTTCCAGGCTCAGTGTTCCTGGCAAACTTCCCGGCTTGCCATCCAACAGCGGCTTGTTTGGAAACTTATCGCACATGTATTTGAACCACTTGGCGGCGTCTGCCTGCCGATTGTAGGTGTAGAGAAAGAACACCACATCCCGCAACAAATTCCGGTGCGCGGTCATGATATGATCACGGTTCTTCTCGTCCTCTTGCTCCGCCTGCTCATAAGCCCCGTTCACATGTGGAATAATGTCCAGGTTGGGAGCGTATTCAAACTGCTTATCCGCCAGGTTTGGAATCATCCGTCCTCGCTGGAAGGTCATCTGCATGGATTGATAAATCACGCGCCGCAACGTGATCAAATCGTCCTGGCTGATCCGTTTTTCGTTTTTCTTGGCATGATCCAATCCCTGTGCCGCCCAATAAATCGCACTTGCTTCCGGCATGCGCCATTCCAGCGGACCATACTTCTCGTCCACCTCTTTCATGAACTTCGGGTCCATCTTGAACTTTTCCTGCAACAGACGTGAACGCTCTTTCTGCTCGGGAGTTTTGGGATCAATCAGTTCATCCCAGTTCGGGCGTTGAACTCCAAAAACCTTGTACATTTCGTTCGCCCACATCTGCTTGTAATACATGTGCGCGTCGTCCAGGTTTTGCCCCATCTTATGCTGAAAAAACCATGCCAGTTCGCGATACATCAACAACTCATGGGGGTTATAGCGCAATCCATCATCTCGCAACAACTCAATGCCGCGCTGCACCCAGCGCCAACGATCCTTCGCATCGGTAAATTTAACCGAGATGTTGTAAGCCATGTTCCACGCCTGCACGAGCCAGACCTGGGTGAAATGCGGCTCGAGCTTTGTAATCCAATCCGCCAGCTGAACCATTTCGAAATACTTCCCGTCATCCTGCATGTCGTTCGCGCGAATCCACAGCACGTTCGAGATCAACCCGCGAAATCCTCCCAGCGCCACCGTCGTCAAGGCGAGCACCGGCGGCGCCCCCTTCAATTCCGTATAGGCATTCAGCCCCAACGCATCACGGTCGCGATTCAACGAATTCTGTATCTGTGACACCCCCACCAGCAGCAGCACCGCCAGAATCCCTAAAATGATTTTTTTAACTTTGCTGCTCATCGTTAATTGGTTCCTTGGGCAGTGGCCAACTCGCGCCGATTAAAGATGAAAATCCCACCCACAGCCAGAATCCCACCCAGCAACAACACAATCTGTGCTGCCGCCAGGCCCAATTGTGTCCAAGTGATGCTTCGCCCCGTGCTCAACGAATCGATCGGTGAAAAGTCCCGCGCCAGATTGATGATTTGCAATATGCCTTTGAAGGTTGGCACCATGACCTGATCCAGGACGGAATGTCCAACCGTCCCCTTCTCCTCGTTATAACCCATGATCGTCCCTTCGGAGACCACGTTCGAAAGCGTGCCGCTGGAAAACACCATCGTCAAAACCGCCACACACACAAACGCCGCCACCGGAAATGACAAAAAGCTCGCCGCCGCCAACCCCAGGGCCGCCAGTAACGCCATCCAACAAAAAATAATCGTCAGCCCACGTGCAAAATTAAGCGCAAACCCGCCCTCCCGATACAAAACCTCCATCCCTTCATCCAATGGAAATAGCATCGCCACTTCGTTGGGATTATGGAACAGAATGTAGAGATCGCCCTTGTCGTCGAACAGATTGGGCTCGATTCGAAATTCATGAAATGTTTCCGGGGCCAGGCTCATCACGTCGCTCTGCCAGATGGCGGTCTTCTTGGGCAGACCCACCTGCCATTGTCCGTAGAAGGTTCCCGACGCACTCGCATCCGCCGTATTAAATTTTGACCTGATATACAACGGCTGGTTCTTCAGAGAATCCTTGGCCGAGCCAAGATGAATGACCCAGGGGCGCACACCGTTGGGAGGCACCACCTGCAACTCCGCTTTCACCTGTTCACTAATCTGTTGGCGGACAGTTTTTAAATCGATGCCTTTGGTGCCGCTCTTCTTGATCCGTTCTTCAAATCGCTTGTCGGTTTCCTTCTCGATCACCGGCGCCATATTCTGTTCCTTGGCCGACCCGCGCGATACCAACACTTCATTCCTTAACTTCACCTGCTCCTCAGCCGGCAGTTTCTTCGCGCGATATTCCAGCAATCCATAAATGCTGAATCCGCTGATCGCCAGCAACGCCGCGTTCAGGGTGATAATTCCCAACCACTTGCCCAACCAGATTTGCCACCGCCCAATTGGCTTCACGGCCACCATCTGAATCTGGCATTCCTCCACATCCCGCGCCAGTGTCCCACAAGCCAGCCACAACGTGCAAAACCCAAGTATCGCCGTAATCGCGCTCAACGTGTAGGTCAGCAAAATCTGGGTAAAACCTTCCGCCGTTCCATCATCCTTGATCAACAACGGCAATCCCACCACGGCGCATAGCAGCAATCCCGTCAAAACCCAAAACAGGCGATATCTAAAAGCTGCCTTCCAGGTCAACGTAACCATGGCAAAAATTCTCTGCACCGACTGCGGGACGGCCAGTAAACCCGCCGACCTTGGACCTGCCTTCAAATCCGCCGGAATGGTTCCACCTGATGCCGCCACCTTGCTCGTCGCCTCTGCTGCATCCCTGGCCTTCATCGTGCCCAGCAGCCTGCCACCGCGCACTTCCAGGTTATGACTGCGCCATCCGTTTCCCCTGAGCCCTACAGTCAACATGAACAGCAACGCACTGGTCAGCGCGAGGATTGGATTTTCTCGAAATACCTCAACAAACAGTAAAACTATGGGCAGTGCTATCAGGAGTAGAATAATTCCCGTCAACCACATCCGCCTGCTGAATGCCCATATCCAGGTGAAAAAGAATCCCGGCCACGAAAAGCCGCGTTTGACGGCTTGGTAACCTGTGTCGGGATGCTTGAAAACCTCGAATGATTGCATGAACTAATGCCTACTTGTCTTTGCCCGGGTTGCCGAGCAGTGATGAAAGTTTCTCGTTCGCTTTTTCCAACTCTGCCTTCGTTTTCTCCACATCTACTTTGGCAGGTGCAGGTGGTTGCGGGGTTGGTTCTTTCGGAAGTGTGAGTGCTTCCAGTTTCTTCGTATCCACCGCCTCAACCGGCTGCGGCACTGAACTAATCACGGGCGCACTTGAACTGGCTTGTGATGACGTCAAGCGTTCCAAAATCTTGTCGGTCGCCGGCTTGCCTTCCGCATCACCGCGCAGATAATCTGCAACTTTGTGACCCGACGTCGCCCCGGAGGTTTCTTCCGCCGCCTGGCGCGCTTTTTGCACCACATCCAGGAAGTAGCTTTCGAGATTCTGCGTCGGATTATCAATCCGCACGTTGCTCTCATCCACATCCTTGCGGATGATTTCCAGCACCCGCTCCATCGTTGCACGTGGGAGAACCGGGGCCGTGATGCGCACGGCATCAGGCTTGGCCAGCAATTCCTGCAGTGTGCCCATCGCCTGAATCCTGCCACCGTAATAAATCACCACCCGATCGCAAACATCCTCCACATCGGACAGCAAATGACTGCTCAAAATCACGGTCTTGCCACGCCGCGCCAGTGCGAGAATCAAATCCTTTACCTCGCGGCAACCGATGGGATCAAGACCTGCCGTCGGCTCATCGAGAATGACCAGGTCGGGATCGTTGATCAAAGCCTGCGCCAGGCCGATGCGCCGCTGCATTCCCTTGGAAAATTCACCCACGGCCCGCGTCCGGGTCTGGCTCAAGCCAACCATCTCCAGCAATTGCTCAGCCCGCTTTTCGCGCTCCGCGCCCGGGAGACGAAACAGGTTGCCAAAGAAATCCAGCGTCTCATGTGAATTGAGATACCGGTAAAGATACGATTCCTCCGGCAGATAACCGATGCGCGACTTGGTCGCCACATGCCGGGGTGAATGATTAAACACCTCGATGTGCCCCTTGGTGGGATACAACAATCCCAACAGCATCTTTACAGTGGTCGACTTGCCGGATCCGTTCGGCCCCAGCAATCCAAAAACTTCACCACGCCGGACTTCAAAATTCACATTGTCCACCGCGCGTGCTTTTGGACGTCCCCAAAAGTCTTTGAAGACCTTTGTCAGCCCACGCACAGCAATCACCACTTCCTGTGACGGTGCCGGACGGTTCGTCGTTTGCGCTATTGTTTCAGCAACGGGCATAAATTAATTTGATGTTCTCAATCAACTCACGCCAGCTTCGGCGTCAGTTGTGTAGCCGGGGTCTTCTGAGTCCCGGCAGGGCCCACCGGCTCAACTGCTGGTTGATAATGTTCCAATTCCTCACCTTTACGCACCAGTCGTGCGCTGTTGAAAATCACCATCAACGAACCAACGTTGTGCAGGATCGCAGCCACAATCGGATTAATGTATCCGAAAGCAGCGGCGGACAATCCCACAATGATGAAGAGCACGCCGAACAGAAAATTCTGGTTGATCACCGCGCGCGTGCTGCGTGAAAGCTTGATCAAAAATGGCAACCGGCGCAGATCGTTGTTCATCAGCGCAATGGTGGCGCTATGAATGGCCACTTCACTGCCTGCCGCGCCCATCGCAATTCCGATATCTCCCGCCGCCAATGCCGGCGCATCGTTCACGCCATCGCCCACGACGGCCACGCGATAGCCCTTCACCTTCGTCGCACGCACAAAATCCACTTTGTTCTGCGGCAAACAATCACCCACCACTTCCTCACAGCCAATCTCCCGCGCAACACGCACCGCCACGGGTTGGCGATCGCCGGAAACCATGGCGATGCGGCGCACACCGGCTTCCTTCAACTCCGCCAGCGCCTCGCGAGCTTCGGTGCGGGTCTGATCTTGCAATCCAACCCAGCCAATGCATTTGCCGTTCGCCGCCACAAACAAAAGGCTGAAGCCTTCGGTCTCGTTCAAATCAACCGCCTTCACGAAGTCATCCGCGACTCCATTATCCTTGAGCCATTGCGCACGGCCCACCAGGACAGCCTTGCCATCGACCTCGGCTTTGATGCCGCGGCCTGCTGTTTCCGAAAAGTTTTGCGGCTCAGTCAATGGGACACCGGCATCGACGGCCAGTTGCGCCAACGCCTTGGCCACTGGATGATTGCTATATTTCTCCGCCGTCCCCGCCAGGCGAAGCAGTTCCGCCGGCTTGGTTTCACCTAACGGCGCCAGGCGGCTGACGGCCAGCTTGCCCGTCGTCAATGTGCCTGTCTTATCGAACACGAACGCATTGATCCTCGCCGCCAATTCAATGTCGCCTACGTTCTTGATCAAAATTCCCAATCGAGCGGCTGCAGAAAGTGCCGCCACCATCGCCGTCGGCGTCGCCAAAATGAAAGCGCAGGGACATGAAACCACGAGCACGGAAATAACCCGCTTCAAATCGCCCGTGAACGCCCACACCAGCGCGCCAATCACCAACACCAGCGGCGTATAGAAACCCATGTATTGATCGATCAACCGCATGATCGGCAGTTTGGTTTTTTCCGCCGCCAAAATCAGCTCGCGCACCTTGCCGAGGGTCGTATCCTGCCCTGCCCGGCTGACCTTGATTTCCAACACACCGGTCAAATTCTGCGTTCCCGCAAAAACTTCGTCCCCTGCCTTCTTATCGACCGGCAACGACTCACCGGTGATGGTCGCCTGGTTGAACGAACCATGACCATTCACAATCACACCGTCAGCCGCCACATTGTCGCCGGGACGGATGCGAATCACATCACCAATCGCCAGGTCCTTTGCCGCCACTTCTTCCTCGCCTTTTCCTGTAATACGGCGAGCCTTGGTCGGGGTCAGTTTGATCAGGGACTCAATCGACCGGCGCGCACCTTCGGCCGTGCGGGTTTCAATGATCTCACCGGTCAACATGAAGAAGGCCACCAGGCCTGCGGTCTTGTAATCGCCTGAAGCGAACGCTGCCAACACCGCGATCGCCACCAATTCATTAATGCTCAGCACACCGCGTTTCAAATCCTTGACTGCCGTCATCACAATGGGGAAGCCCAGGATGATCGCGCCAATTCCCGCGCTCACGCTCGCGACCACAAGCCCCTTCTCAAAGGTCCAGTCCACCACGAATGCATTGATCACGAACACCAGACCGACCAACGTCTGCCACAGGCGCACCGGGGTATGTTCGTGGTCATGACCACAACCACACTCAGGCCCATGATCGTGATCATGTTTATGTTCGTGTTCCTGCTGGCTTAGGAGAGAGGTTACTTGCATACAACTTTATTGGTTCGGAGACGATTGTTGCGCTGCCGGTTTCTGCGGTTCACGGCTCAATTGTAATCTAAGTTCGCGGGTTTGCTCGGGCAGATAAACCTTGTCCTGCATGTTGGTCAAAACCTGGCCTATCTTTTCGCTCAACAGGATGTTGGCGAACAAAGCAGGATTGGCCTGGTATTTCGGCAGCAGATCGTTGAAACGTTGCGCCTCAGCCTTGACCGACTCCACCAACCGAACGCGTTCCGCCTGGGCAGCATTGGTCCGGCTCGATGCTTCAGCGCTCGCCCGGCTCAAAACCTGGTTTTGATAACTCAAGGCATCGTTGCGCACCTTATCGCGGGTGGACAACGCCGTCAGCACCTGATCAAAAGCTTGCCTTAACTGCCGCGGCGGCCGGCTCTCCACCTGGCATTGGTCCACCACAATACCCAATTTTTGTTTTGCCACCAATTCAGTCACGCGAGCCTGCACAGTTTCCTTAAAACCGGTAATGTCGCGGGTCAACGCATCATCCACCTTGTAACGGAGCGATGCATAGATTAGTGCGTTGTCGAGCGCGCTCTGCACTGTGTTGGAAGCGTTCACAAAGTCGAATGTGTACTGGATCGGTTCTTCAATCCGGTAATATAATGTCGCGCGAGTGTGAATGATATTGCCGTCTGCGGTGATGGTATAACCATCCTGGGCCGGATTCAGCGATGGCCCGGCGGGTGGCTCCATATTATTAACCTCCATCTCCTTTGTGGTGAAATACCAGCCGACCGTGGAGGTTACTTGTTGAATTTCAGTAATTGGAATTCTTACCACCTCATCAATGGGCGGAGGAAATCCCCAATGCAACCCGGCCGTGAGCAAGGCTCTGTTTCCCTCGCCCACCGGTTTTCCAAAACGCAACACCATCGCCTTCTGCTGCGAACCCACCGTGAAAAATCCCGAGCATAGAAAGACGATTAGCAGGAAGAACATCACCACCTTGACGATGGCAAAGCTGCTTTTTAATGCCTCCGCTAGCGCTTGCGAACCGGCATCTTCCGGCATTGCGGGCGCGGGCTGCGTGGGAGCATCATGGTTGTGGTGATGGTCGTGATCATGATCGTGGTCGTGATCATGATGCTGATGTGAATGGTCGTGCTTGTCGCTCATTCGACTATTTCTTGTTGGTCGTCAGGTTGGTCGAATAACCCTGGAACAAATTAAAGGGCTGGGTGTGCTGGTCGAAAATCAACGTCGCACGATCCTTCAAAGACAGTTCCAGGGCATTCAAATTAAGTAGGAAGGTTGCCAGTTCCGGGTTCTTTTGAAATACGGCAAAGGATTCGGCGGCCTGCGCCTGTCCCTCTCCACGAATTCGGGTGGCCTGCGCTTCGGCATTCGCCACCACCTCCGCGCCCTTGCTGTCCGCCAGCGTGCGAATCTTCGAAGCCTCCGCTTCGCCTTCATTTTGTGTCTTGCTGATCAACACTTGCCGCTCGGATTGCATCCGCTTGAAGACTTCCGCCGTCACGCTCTCGGGGAAACCCAGCTTCTTGACGCCAAGATATTCCATCTCAATGCCGTAATTCTTGGAGCTGAGCTGCTGCTGGACGTTGGTCAGTATTTCGCCTTCGATTTCCGAAAACTTCAGTTCCTTTGGATTGGTGGAGACAAAGTCCGAGAGTGGATGGTTGCCAATCGCCGCAAACTTGGCGTTCCGCACCAAACCTTCCAGGGTCTTCTCGGCTCTCAGGATGGAATCCGCCGAATCTCGGGAGGATTTCTTGTAAAACTCTGCTGGCTCGCTGATCCTCCAACCCACATATACCTGAGAGAGCAGGTTATAACTATCATGGGTCAGAGCTTCATCAAACTTGTCTTCGAAGTTTTGAATGCGCTTGTCGAATTTGTATACGCTCTGAATGGGCCACGGCAGCTTGAAATACGCACCAGGTTCAGCCTTGGTGGAGCTGATTCTGCCAAACGTGGTGACTACCGCCACCTCCGACTTCCGCACCTGGAACACGAACAAAAGTAAAACAAAGATGACGATTAGCAACGCGCCGATGGTTATGGCTAGTGGGTTCTTTTTCATATCTAACAGTAAATTATTTCTTCGGTGGCGGAACTGTGATGGTGTCCAACAGGTCCTGCCGTATTTTATCTTCCAGGTTCAGGATCACCACATCCTGCGCATTGGTGGACAACAGAATGTATTTGCGCGCCCCCGCCACCGATCGGGCAAAGGTCTGCAGATAGGCACGAGAGGAATACACCGATGGTGAAGCTTCATAGGCTGGGATCTGGTTTGTGAACAATGCCGCACGGGCCATGGCATCCACTTCCTGTCGCTGACACGCAACTCGTGCTTCCGAAATCAATTTAAAGGCCTGCGCCTCTGCCATTGCGTTCGTCTTGATTCCATCAGCCTGCGCTGCCAGGATGTTCGCCTCCTTGGTGTGAATGGCGGCGACCACTTTCTCATAGTCTGGAGCCACCTTCACTGGTGGATGAATATCCTGCAGGCCGACGAATAGAATGTGCGCACCCAACTTGCGTCTGTCCGCCTCCTGCTGGATGCGATCGCGCAAAATATTCGCCGCATCGGAACGGCCATGAGACATGATTTCCTGCAAATCAGCGCTTACCAGGTAGCGAACCACTTCGCTGTTTGCGATGTGATTCAAGAGTGTATCTGGCTCTTCGTTATTATACGCCCAAGCCAGCAAATTGGTGATCTGGAACTGAACCGGGATGCTAACCGTCAACAGGCTGACCGGTGGCGGCCTCTTGCCCGCTGCAGCGTTATTGGTCGCGTCGTTCAGCTGTACCAAATCCCGGTTTGCCACCAGGAAGTTTTCTTCCTTCGCATGGCTCACGGTCCAAAGCACGGTTTTATCATTCTCACGCCCCGGATCGGGAACAAATCCAACATTAAACGATTGGATCTGATCGGTGGGATAGCGATAGACCTTGTCAATCGGCCACGGTAACTTCAAGTGTGCGCCCGGCCCCAACAACTCCCGGCCCTCTACCGGCCGGCCAAATCGTTCCAACAAAGCCTGCTCACCAGCATCAATAAACACCATGCTGGTGGACAACAACAACACGCCCACTTGCAGCAAAATCAACATTGCCAGCCTCTTTTGGAAGAACTTGTAAAACCATGTTTCAGAAACCTTGAAGCCAAATTGATAGTCGAGGGTTTGAGCCGCTGTTGATACCAAACCATCCGGCTGGCCGAGCAGGCTTACGATACGGCTTTCATAGATCGGGCGCGCCACTTTGCCCTTCATCCGCGGGCGATAAATTTCAAGAATCAGGTTGACCAGCGTCTCGAGCGCTATCAGCGTGAGAATCAAACTGAATGCCTTCGCGAAATAAAGGTCAGCTCGTGGGAAACCCAGCACCATCACCAAGCCAATGGCAACCGGAGCAGCCCAGCACAGAAATGCGCTAAACAGCATGTAACTCGCTCCCGGACGGACGAGTCGCAATCCTTCAAGGCGCGCAATACCCGTGGAGTATTTGCCTATCAGGAACAGCACCAAACCGATCAAGGCGAAGAGTCCCGCCGAGAGATAAGCGGTCGATGGCTGCATCGGGGTGATGAGAATCTTAGCCAGCCAACGCCAAAGCAGGAACGCTCCCCCAGCCTGTAATAAAAAGAGCAGCACCGTGAACGCTGGGACGAAGAACCGTTCAAATTGTTCGCGTGAACGCTGGGCTGGAAACACTTCGGTTTCCTGCGCATTGAACAATGCCGAACTCGCTGCCGTCTTGCTCAGTTCATCAAACTCCAGCTTCTCCAACCGCTCCCGCTCCTCAAGGCGCATTTGGAACCAGCTTACGATTGCGATCAATGCGCCAATCCCCATGAACACTGTGCTCACAAGGCCGGCCAGAGTATTGCCATAGCGAGCAACGCCATAGGCAATCGCCCCAGCGGCAATCAATAATAACAGGTTAATCAGCCCGTTTTTTTCAGATTTTCGTTCCATTATCGGTTAACTCAGTTCGCGATCTTCAAACAACATGACGGCAAGGGCCAAAACCGCCCCGACATAGCAGACCACATAGCTAAAGGCCTTGCCCACGTAACCCCACTCGAACGTGCTCTTGCCTGTTTCCAAGGCATCGCCCAGCCAAAAAAGCTGCCAATTCGGCGTGATGGCATAAAGCGTCGATGCCCACCACGAACCCGCCTTGGCCTTTTCTCCAAACAGGTAATTGGACATCAATCCCAACAAAAATAGTGCTGTGCAAATCGCCAGGGTTGGAATCATGTCCAACCGCGTCGAGCAGGCCAGTGCCAACCCCGCCAAAATCCAAAGCGCAAACAACACCAAAATGGACGCCGGCACCAACCGCCAATCGACTCCGGTGGCGAAAGGTTGCGAAGCCCCGTCTTTATTGAAAAAGCTGATGATGATAAACGCCACGCTCACCATCAGGACAATCCCAAACACTGCATCTGAAACGAATGGCCTGCGTAAAAAGAAGTTACTGAAACCGCCAATCAGGTACGCCACGAGCAGTCCACCAGCGAAAATTCCCAATGCCAACATATCCGTGGAACCATAAGCATCGAATGCCATGCGGCTGGTTAATAAAGCTGCCACCAGGTTCACATAAGTAAGTAAAGCCAGTGCCACCATCAACCCAACATACTTGGCCACAATGAATTGAGCCCTTCCGATGGGCTTGGAAAGCACCGCCAGAGCCGTTCCAGCTCGAATTTCCCGGGCCAACGAGGCCGAAGCGCTCAAGACTGCTCCAAATAACCCAGCCAGCAGCATGACTGCCATGACGCTGTTCTTGACCAACTTCGGCTCATCCCCAAACGCGAAGTAATAGGGGGTCGCGAGAAAGATCTCGAACACGGCCGAACTAGTCATCAGGAGCAGGAATACTGGTTGCCGCACCAGTTCCATGAACGCGTTCGCTGCGATGGTAACAAATTGTCGCATTTCGATAAAACAAGAGTTGCTAGATTACGAAAGAACTAATCATTTGCAAATGCTATTCCAGCTCGTCTTTGTTGTACACACACCGAGTCTAGCTACTATTGCCAGCCCGAAAACTGTGCTTTTGGACGCACATATTAGAAAAACGCTCAAAATTAGCCTCTCCTTATCTGATCTCCCCTAAGCAAGCCATCACTTCTTTGGCCAGAAATGGGATAATTTGCTGCTCCGAAGCATGGTTTAACGTGAACGTAACCAACACGAAGCGCATTCCATTCGGTAACTCCACATAGGCCGCGTCATGTCGAGTCTCACTTGTCCAACCGGCTTTGGACCAAAGCTTTGCACCTTTCGGAAGCGCTTTGGCCGTAAAAGCATGAGCTTGGTCATCAGCTTCTCCCGGCTTTTCGTAATCCCTCTTCAGCAACTCTTTCATCTGCTCACAACGACTCTCCGAAACCGCTTTTCCCGTTACCACCTCCGTAAGCAACCGGGCGGTCGCATCGGTCGTGAGCTGATTCCGGGTTGGCTTGAAAAGCTTCAGCGCCTGGGTTTCACGGCCATAAGGTCCTTCACACCAAGGCTTCTTATTGACGTTGATATTGGTATAGCCCAATGAAGAAAAATAGCGGTTCACGGCATCCCTCTGATAGTGCCATTCCTTGATCTCAGTCTCGGACAACTCTGGTCCGCTGGTCGTTCCTGTCACCAAGTCCACAATGTATCCAGTCGCCTCGTTATAGGAATCGACTATCATATCCCGCATCGCCCGGCGCAATTCCGCAGTATCTTTCAGCTTCCCATCCTCCATTTGTCGATGCGCTGTCACCAGGTAGAACAACTTGATGACGCTCGCGGGATAAATTTGCTCCTCGCCCCGGTAATTCGCCTCCACCGGATGCGCGGGATCCTTCAAGTTCACCAAAGTCACCGCCAACTGATTGCTGCCGAGCTTTTTCGCAGAGAACTCTTGCAACGTCTTTTGCACCGCCTGCTCCACCACTCGTTGCAAGGCTGCTTGTGAATTGGAATTACCAGAGGATGCTTCCCCCTGATTTTGTGCGTGACTGGAAGACATGAGCAATGCAAAGCCCAAACCCAAAATGGCTGCCCTAAATGTAGAAAGCATATACCGGATTTTTCGGCAATGTTTCAGACCTCAAGCTTTCGGTCAAGCAAGGAAGCGTTGAGCCACCGGCATTGCCCCACTATTCGGACGGAGCCGCTTCGGCTTTTACCATCAGGAATCTCATCACGGTGTCCCCATGCTTAAGCATCTTTTTTTCTTCCCAGGGAGCCGTCAGTTCCAAAGTATCCCGCTTGGTGTGCCCGAGGATAAAAAGCCCGCCAGTTGCTATCAACCTCGGCAAGTTCGGGTCATCGAGTAATTGTTGCGCGAAGGAACGTGAGCGTCGCCCCACGTTCTTTTCCCCATACGGAGGATCAGCTATTACCACCTCAAACTGCCTGCCGGCTGCGGCAAGTTGTGGCAGTGCATTAAACACATCCTGCACCCTGACTTCCAACACCTCAGGCCCAATTCCAACCTTGCCCGCATTGTGGCGAATGGCCTGGGCATGTCGTTGCGCCATTTCCACGCAAACCACCTGCGCTGCCCCACGACTCAGACATTCCAAACTCAGTGCTCCGGTTCCAGCAAACAGTTCCAGCACCCGGGCACCCACCACTCGATTTCCTAAACTGTTGAACACGGCCTGTTTCACCAGGTCCGGTGTGGGTCGTACATCCAACCCCTTCGGGACCCTTAATGGCCGACCGGTAGCTTTGCCGCCTGTTATACGCATATGAGAATTTAAGACTTAATTGCTTGATCAATAAACAATAATCGGACTTTCCCGCTCCAACCCGTGATCCAACTAATGACGTCTCCTGCTTCCGTACCCCACACATGGTTCTCGGGTTAGACCCCATGGTTGCAAAGCCGCTCTGGGACTATTGTTTAGCGTCAATAAGGACAACATAAATCAACACATGAAAATTAACCTTAAGCAATTAGTTCTCGCTGCCTGTCTCGGAAGCTCCGTGGCCTTCACCGGCCTGACAGGTTGTCACACCGAAGGCCGTTCTGCTGGCACTTACATTGATGATCGCATGGTCAGCAACCGCGTCAAAGGTGCCTTGAATGATAATCAAATTTATAAGTACCCCAACGTGGATGTTTCCTCATTTAACGGAACCGTTCAATTGAATGGCTTCGTGGCCTCGGCCGATCAGAAACAACAGGCTGCCGTCATCGCCTCCAAGGTCGATGGCGTCAAACAGCTCGTCAACAACATCACGGTGCAACCCATGGCCACTGGCCGCGCCAACGCACCTGAGCGCATTTATGAGAACAGCACCAACGCGGTGATCTATCAGAGCACCACGAACACGCTGGTTCAGCCCCAATAATCTCGCCCCGCGCGTCACTGCGCCTCCGGCTGGAAAATCAAAGCCGCCTTTCGGTTTCCGAACGGCGGCTTTTACTTTTCGAATGAGCACCAACTGCTCCCGGCTTTTCTCCTGCAGCACCTTTTCGCTCTCAATGTTTTATTCCTCTGTTCCTTGGAAGCTGAGAACCGTACGCTCCTCATAAAAGCACTGTTATTTCTGCAGGTCATGCCAGGAATCGACACGTCGGGAAATATTCTTCACGATCTGCTTCTGTTTCTCCACACGATTGACCTGCGGATGCTCAGGCTCCTCCTCAGCTTCAGCTTTATGCGGCGCGGCGCCTGCGGTTTTATCCTTCTGATTCCCCTGCTCAATCCATTCCGCGTGGGCCACCGGCTCCATCTTTTCTCCAAACCGGCAGGCGTATGCCTGCGTAACTTCCGCCCCGAAAAACAAAATTTGCGCCGAATAGTAAACCCATAACAAAATGATCACCAGCGAACCCGCAGCGCCATAGGCCGAAGCTGTCGCGCTCTTGCCGAGATATAATCCCAACCCAAACTTTCCCAGCGTGAAGAGGAATGCCGTGATCGCAGCCCCAATCCAAACATCTTTCCAGGCAATCTTCACATCCGGCAGCACTTTGAACAGCATCGCGAATAGAACTGTAATCACCCCAAATGACACCACCACGTTCAATATCTGCCAAAGAATATGCAGGTCCGGCACCAGGCCGGCGAAATACTTGTTTAAAGCGGTCAGCGCGGTGCTCACCACCATGGATACCAGCAGTAAAAATCCTATGATGACGATCATGCCAAAAGATAGCAGTCGATTCTTAATGAAACCCGTGACGCCCTGGCCGGGCTTTTCTCTAACACCCCAAATGGAGTTCAACGCATTCTGCAATTCCAAAAAAAGTCCCGTGCTTGTCACCAGCAGCGCGCCGATGGCAATGGCACTCGCGACAAATCCCTTCTGCTGTTGTTGCGGATTGGCCATGATGCTTTTAATCGCTTCCCCTCCCTGCTTGCCAATAAGTCCGCCCACCTGATTGAAAACATCCTTTTGAACATCGTGGTGGCGAAGGACGAGGCCGGCCACAAAGAACAGAATCACAAATAACGGCGGCAATGCCAGCACCGTATAATAAGATAACGCCGCTCCCAACCGCTGGGCATTATCATTGATGAAATTATTTACAGATTGTTTCAACAACCCCCAAACGGCTTTTAATGTCGAAGCCATATTTCATTTTAGCCTCGAAACTCAGGTCTCCACAGTAGGCATTTACCCATGGGGAAAATAGCCGGGTGCGGGTGGCGCCCGCACCCGGCGTGCTTCATTTATTCAAATGCAGATTACCTCCTCCACTACATTCTGCGCAGGCTTCCCCAACTTCAAGGACGCAGTATAAACTGTGTATGGCAGCCCTGACCACGGATCGAATTCACAGGCTGCCAACACTCCACCAATGGCCACCTCACGTGCCGTGGCTCGGGTGTCATAAGCCTGGTGCATCGCTCCCAACGCATATTCACGACCGGACCCAATCGCCCAAAAGGCCTCTATTTCCGTTACATTTCGATCTGAATTCACGTCAAAAATGCCATGCGGATTGGCAATCACAATCGTCATCTGGCTCGTTTCGTATGCACTGTCCTCTTCCTTCGAATTTACGAAGAAGTCCTCCTTCAATACGGGATGCAACTTCAGGAACGTCTCAAAAATATGCCGACGACTCTTGAAGTCCAGGTCACTGGGGCGCTTTTCCATCAAGCTTTCAAACACATCACGGTGCGCACAATATCCCACGAATCCAATGTACGTATCTTCAAACCGCAGTATTTTTTCCTTTTGCGTTTTGAACCCGGCGGAAAGCTTCGTTCCGCCGCTTGTCGTTTGCGTATCCGCGGCAATTGCCACTTCACCATTCTTCTTCACCACAACGATTGTAGACATAGACCAGTAATATTTTTTTCAATTTTAAAACAAAAACATTCCTTCGCGCTGCGTACAGCAACGCACCACCAAAGGCTCCGTGCGAAGACACAACCTCTCCGCACAGGAATTGAATGGGATTATCTTTCCCTAAAAGTAGTGGTCACGAAGCGAGCCATCGTAACGCCCCGAGCGCAGGCAACAATTCTTGAAACCTGCGTCCCGAACCGCATGGGCACAAATCTCTCCGGCCCAGCTTTTCGATCAGCTCTTTATTCCCGTGAACAATTTGGACGCCGCGCTTCACGCGGGTCTCGGAAGGGAACCCCTTTCGACGCTTACTGGTGCGTTCGAAAAAAGTCGTATTCGTTTTTTAGTAGTTGGTTTGCCATACGGCCTCCAATTCTGTTGCAGAGCAACTAAACTACAGCAGTCTCCAAAAATCAAGCAGAAGATGAAAAACAATGAGGTTCGGGGACTTTCAATCTCCAGCACTCCCGCCACCTCCTCGACTTTATCTCGGCTGAATCTGACTGACGATGGTGGGATCTTTTATTTTGTCATCATCGACCAGCAGAAAGGCTTTGCTGAGTATCACTGCAAGTGTGCTGTCTCCTTCGAACGGCAAGAACACCTTCTCCCCGACACCTTCTGCAGCTCTGTTGGGAACAATGCACAAGTACTGATCATTCGGGTCCATCAGAATGTTACCGCTGCCAAGATGAATTTTATACTTCCGAAACCTGCCCTGCACGTTGAGAAATCTTTCACTCAACGAACACTTGCCTGCAATTTTCAACCTCGGCAACAACCGCAGCAGGAAGTCACGACGGGTTTGTGCAATGCTGGAAAGTTCACCGAAGGAATAACCTCCCCAATAAGTGCGATGATCAACTGCACCCCCATCCCTCCAAGCAGGATCGTTTCCAATGCTGCACACCCCCACAAACAAATCAATATCCCGCATCACCTCGGAAAACACCAGCGCCGGCACATCACTCAATGCAATTGGCTCTCCATCTGGCCTGCAAAATCGAACCTGATCTGTGGAAAGACAAAGAAAGATTCCTGCTCGTGAGATATCGTCGTTATCTCCCACACCCTCAACCCAAAACTCCACTTTCAAATTCCATTGCGGAAGTTCCAAAGTGGGCGTATTTGCCGAATCAAAAGCTCCCTGCAGACTATATTTCCACCCGCGCTGCCTGGCCAGCGCGGCAAACTGATGCTGTTTGATGATGTGGGCAGCAAATCGATTAGAATAGGTTCCCGTGGCCAACTCCGCATCAGTCAGGATGTACAACTCTCTATGCGCCTGCTTAAACGGTTGAACGATCTCATGCCCTTCCAACCATTTCCGCCACTTGGACACCGTATCAATATCAAATCCGATTGGATGCCAGAGCCTGACCTTGGTTTCCGGCGTCAGCCAATCTATCTGCTTATTATCAATATCCACCAACTTTCCGTCGCGCCAGATGCCCGATGCTTTCCGTTCTCCATTTTGGAAATGCCATATTAATCGCCGGGACATGTTTGCAAGCAACGGATGGTTCAGATACCGCGCGCGCCACGACTCGAAATCCCACTCGCGCTCCGCCACGAACAATTTCTCGATGCGCTCCCTCTGCGCCGGGAGCATTTTTTCAATTTCCGTGACAGTTCTTTTCAGGACTTTAAGTTCTGTTGCATGCTGAGTTTTGACTTCGGCGGGAATGCTTTTCTGCGGCTTGCCTCCCTGTGTCCTCCATGACAATTCCACCGACTGAGTGCCCGCAATGCGCACCTCCGCGATGAACGCGCCGAACTTCTCTTCCAATCGGCCCTGCTCGTCCAACCCATAGGTCGGAACCGCTATTTCCTCCAACTCCGCACTGCTGATCCCCATTTTGGCAGCCGCTCTTCCCAATGCCTTTTGAATCAATGTTTGCGCAGTGGCATACTTCACTTTCAACTTCAACCGCGATAACGCAGCTATTGGCTGCAAACCCGGCAGGCTCTCCAACACAAAAAGACATGCGTTTCCAACTTTATTCGAAAGTGCTCCCCAGTTGGGAAGTTTCTTAAAGCTGATTTCTGCCAGGTTTCCCAAGACATTGATCACCGAATCATCCGCGTATTCTGTGCAAGACCACACGAGACCTTTCAGCACAGTGACATTGCGCTCGCACATTGGCGGCACATAGGACTCCATCTTATCCGCTTTTGCGGATGGCTTCACCAATGGAAACCACTCCAGCACTGCAGCCCTGAACGATGATGCTCCAATCTGCCCTACCAGTTCTCCCGCTCCTTTCAACCACTTTTTGGAAGGTTTGGATTGTTCGGAATTCCGACAATACTCTAACAGCTTCTTCCAGCATCCCCGCAACTCAGCCGGTTGACTGGCGATCAACTTCTGCGCAGCTTGAGCCCAGAAATCCTGCAGGTCCAGAACTTGAGGTTCCTTCCCCTCCACGAGTTGATCAATGGTTTCAGTCCACTTTTGCATGCGGGCGTTCTGACCTTGGCGTGCAATCAGCTTCTTTATTTGCCCCAACGCTCTCTGAGTGCCGGGTGAAAGCGGTCGCACTGCTCGCACCATCTCGCATACCTTCAATGTCTTCTCCATTGAAATCTCGAAACCCTCCTGCACGAACTCATATTGCCGGTTAACCAACTCTTCCACATCCTCATCTGAAAAAGGCAGCGGATTACGCAGGAGAACAGCAAAGAGCTGCTTCTGTTTCTGGAATGCACCAAGATAATCTAAAAAATACGCATCAACTTTTCCGTGTCTTATCCGGTGAATCGTCCAAGCCATCCGGGCAAGCAGCAAACGCACTACCACAACTTTCTTCTCAGGAGACACTTCGAGAACGTTTATCTGAGGTTGAACTCGCGACTGCACCTTCCCGTTCAGATCCAGCTCCGGCTCTTTTAAATATGTCGTTATCCCGTTTTCGAGTTCAAGGTGCGGCGACGACGCATCAACGGGATATTCCATGGCTTCCCCCTTTGTGCTCTTATCCATGCTCATGGCAACCCAACTCCCTTCTGGAAAACGCCACATTTGTTCCCGCCATATAATCTCCTTGTTTCGCGAAATGCCGATCCCGCAGGACCACTTTGATTATCCTCCGACCAAAGGCATGAGTTTAACAAAGCTCACCTCGGTTTCCACTTTGACTTCGAATTCCTCATCCAGACTCTCGGCCTGCCGGTCACCTATCAGAATGAAGAATCCATTCCGCTGAAACGCCTCCAGGGCTTTTTGATATTGCTCTTCCCAATCAATTTTCCGCCGCCGTTTCAGCTTATACCCATTTAAAACCTTCTCAGCTTCTGCAGGTTCCACCAGTCCCTGGAAATATTCTGGAGCCTTGAGATTGTAGTCCTGCACCTCCTCATAAATCCTTCCCCGGATCAATTCCCGAACAGTAATTCGTTCGGTAAGGAAATCGAGTGTAAGACTGTTGGTCCGCTTTCCGGACGTGGTCTCGTCATGAATTGTTAATGTCGTCGGCATAAACTCTCCTGTTGTTGGACGCAGGAGAGTATTAGCCTTTGCCGGCCACGAGGTCAATCATTGCATGGCGCAATGCAGAACCAGCTTACTTGAATAGCTCGTTGAAAAAGTCCTGCATATACTGCCACGAACGCTTGTCAGCCTTCTCATTGTATGCAGCGCCTTTGGAGTTGTCAGTGCCTGCCGTCCAATCTGTGAAGCTGTGCACCGCACCACCGAACTTCACCAACTGCCAATCCACCTTGGCGTCGCGCATCTCATCTTCAAATGCCGCCACATCCTTTGCCGGCACATACGGATCATCCGCTCCGTGCAACGCAAGCACCTTGCACTTGATGTTCTTTCCATCTTCAGGCTTCGGCGAATCCAGTGCACCATGGAAGCTCACCACACCTTTGACATCCGCCCCGCTCCGTGCGAGCTCGATCACCGTAGTCCCACCGAAACAGTATCCAATCGCCGCAACGTTCTTTGTGTCGGTAAATTTTTGTTTCTTCAAGGCTTCCAGTCCGGCATTCACACGCTGACGCAAGAGCTGGCGATCCGATTTATATTTTCCCGCCAGTGCACCGGCTTCCTTTGTATCTTGCGGCCTTATGCCTTTGCCATAGATGTCGCACGCAAAAACGCTATACCCGAGTTTAGCCAGCATCTCCGCCCGCTTTTTCTCATAATCACTCAGCCCCTTCCATTGGTGCACAATCAACACCGCTGGACGCTTGCCCTGAATGGAATCATCATAGGCTGAAAAACCTTCCAGCACGGTGTCCCCGTCCTTGTATTCGACAGCTTGGGTATGAATTTCTGCATGCATAGATAATGCGCAACAGAGTGAAAGCAAGACCGGTAACAATCGTTTCATAGTTGCAATCCATCATAGCGCGACTTTTCCAAAATTCCAGTTCACATATTCATTATCTATTGCTTGATTGACATACAGTTTATCATCTCTCTCAATGCAAAAGCTTGAGCCACCTGATTCACACTTCCTTTCCGCTGCGGAAGGTTGGATCGAATTGGGTAATTTGGCCGAGGCCAGATCTGAGCTGGACCAAATCTCGGCTGCCAACCAAAACCATCCTCTCGTTCTGGAAGTGTATTGGATGCTTCACGCCCAGGAACAGGACTGGATGAAAGCCCTACAGATTGCCCGCACGATTCTGCACATTGCGCCAGAGGAATGCTTCGGCTGGCTGCACCAGGCCTACGCCCTGCGCCGCACTCCCGCCGGCGGTCTCCAGGCCGCGTGGGATGCCTTGCTCCCAGCTATGGAGCGTTTCCCTAAAGTCCCCACCATTCCCTACAACCTCGCCTGTTATGCCTGCCAGATGCAGCGTCTCGACGAAGCCCGCCTCCTCTTAAAACGCGCCATCGAGGTGGCTGGCCAGGAACAAATCAAAACCATGGCTCTGCGCGATCCCGATCTGAAACCACTCTGGCCTGAGATTCGCGAATATTAATAATCCCGCGCCGCTCGGATTTGGTTTGAGTTTCTCCTCTTTTTTTGCATCATTCTCTTGTGTCCAATCCCCTTTCTCGTCGTGCTATGATTAAAGGCAGCGTGGCCACGGCTGCGCTTGCCCTCTCACAGTTTCCGCTGCGCAGCTTCGGCCTGCCGGAGCCGGAGGAAAACGAAATCCTGATTCCTTTTACCGACAAACTCCCGGCCACGCCTAACCGCCCCATGATCCAGTGGGAGCAGCTCACGGAATGGATGACGCCGGAAAAGGATTTCTTTGCCGTCAGTCATTACGGCCCCGCCAAGGTAGATGCTGAGAAGTGGAACCTGGAGGTTTCCGGCCTCGTCAAACATCCCAAAACTTTTTCCCTAGCCGGAATCAAAGCCCGCAAGCGTCGCGAAATCACCGCCACGCTGGAGTGTTCCGGCAATGGCTCTTCCCCTACTTTCATGGGTGCGGTAGGCAACACGAAATGGGCTGGCACGCCCCTTGGCCCTTTGCTCAAGGAGTGTGGTTTTCAAAAGGGCGCAATCGAAGTTGCCTTCTTCGGCACCGACGAAAAGAAGGAGAAAATTAAGGACAACGAATATCTGCAAAACTTCGGACGAAGCCTGACCATCGCCGATGCCCTTGATGACCGGATTCTCCTGGCTTACGAGATGAATGGCAAGCCGTTGCCCCCCGAACACGGCTTCCCGTTGCGGCTCATTGTTCCCGGTTGGTACGGTGTCGCCTGGGTGAAATGGCTCAAGCGCATCGAAGTGTTGGACCACCGTTTCATGGGACGCTTCATGGCGCGGGACTATGTCACCATTCGCGGCGAGGAACGCCCGGATTGCACCATCTGGCGCGAAACCAGCGTGACAAAAATGAACGTAAAATCCGTCGTCGCCCGCGTGGTTCGCCGGTCAGACGGTTCACTGCGGATTTCGGGCGCAGCCTGGACCGATGGCACGCCACTGGAGCGAGTGGAACTCAAAATCGACGATGGCTCCTGGATCGAAACGCATACTGATAAGCGGAATCAATCGAAATACGCCTGGACTTTCTGGCACTACGATTGGCAGCACCCCCTTTCAGGCGAGCATACCCTCGTCTCCCGCGCCACCGATGCCAATGGTGTCATTCAACCCTCCGCTGATGACCCGCGCATCAAATTGAAGAAAACTTACTACGAAGCCAATCAGCAATACCCCCGCAAGTTCAGTATTTAAAAGCAAAGGGAGACGAGGACCGCCCCGTCTCCCGCACGTATCAACCACCCACCTAAAAACGAATGGCTATTTGATGCCGATCACCATCGAGTCCGGCCCGATGAGGTGCTCCACCCGCGTTTCACGAAATCCCGCTTCACGCATCCACTGACAACACTCAGCACCGGTGTAATCGAAACCTCCGGTTGTCTCAATCAACATATTCAAGCTCATGATCAAGCCAAACACGTTGTTGCGGCGTTCATCATCGATAATGGCTTCGTAAATCAAAACTGCACCGCCCGGCTGCAAGGCATCATAGGCTTTTTTCAACAACATCTTTTTCTCTTCCAGATTCCAATCGTGAAGAATATGCCCCATCACGAGGACATCGGTTTTAGGCAGGGGATCCTTGAAGAAATCGCCTGGCGCAAACTTCAACCGATCACTTAATCCATTAGTGCGAATATAGCGCTCGTAAATCGGCCCCACACACTCCAGGTCGTAACCCAGGCCGGTCAGATGTCCATGTTTCAAGGCCACCTGCACCGGTAGCGCACCCTGCGCGCAGCCCACATCCACAAAGGTCTTATAATTATCCCACGGAAACTTTTCCGCGATCGCCCTGCCGGTTCCGAGGCTGATTCCGGTCATGGCTTTAAGAAAAGCCTCCAACCGCTCAGGATTGCTATAAAGAACCTCGAAAGCATTTCCACCAGCCTTTATTTCGTTTTGTGGTTTTCCCGTCCGCAACGCTTCCGTGAGTGAGCCCCAAAAGGCGTACAACCTGGCATTCATCATTTCCAGCAGGCCGCCCATGTAGGTTGGCTTCGCCCGATCGAGATACAAGTCCGCCTCGGGCGTGTTGGAATAAAAACCACCTTTTCGATCCAGCATTCCCAAGGCTACCAGAGTATCAAAAAAATCCCGCGCAGCTCGCTCATTCAAACCTAACTTCGCCGTGAGGGATGCGGCGTCTCCGGGCGACTTGGCCAATTCGGTGAAGAGCCCAAGTTCAACCGCGCTCAGCAACGCCTTTGATGACGCAAAGCCAAATGCGATTTGACCAATCTTATCTGGAGTAATGTGAGGCATAAAAATGTATTTGGAATTATGATCAATCAAATTTGTTCTTCGCGGAAGCCACCTCACCCGGCGCTTGCGGTTCCGGAACATGGTTCTTCACTGCCGGTACTGATTTCAAATAAGCAAAAATCGCTTTAAGATCTTCGTCCGAAAGCTTCGCCACACTCTGCCATGGCATTGGCGGCAAAATATCCCGCGAGGTGCCATAATGCTTTCCGGTCCTGATCGTTTTGACGAAGATATCTTCGGTCCAAATGCCCAGAGCAGTATTTTCGTCGGAGGTGATATTGGCACTATAACTGATGCCCCATGGCCCCGACCAGGCTGTGCTGCCGGTCGTGACTGCCATCCAGGGTCCCGGTGCAAGTTTTGGAGGCGGCGGCAACTTTGCATTCTCAGGATGGCCCGCGAGATAAAAGGCCATATCCGGTTCCGGTCCCTTTGGTCCCATCTTCATCGGCGTATGGCAATCCGTGCAACCGCCCGCTTCCACCAAATACTTGCCCCGTTTGATTTTTTCATTATGCGCCTCTTTCGAAGGCTTGCCCGCCAATGTCAGGCCAAGCACCGGCATCAGAACCAACGGCATCACAATCCATTTTGTTGAACTTTTCATAAATTATATTCTCCTCTTGCTTTTAAGATCAGGGTCAAATTCCCAATGTTGCTGCCTTCGGTTTGATCAGGCTTGTGGCTTGCCCCCTCCAGGTGATAACCAGGGACGCGATACGTCTCTTTTCCTTCGCCAGCGAGGCCGCAATCAATTGATCGTATTCCGAAGCTCTCCAAGGCGTGAGTCTGGCTCTGGAAGTCTGAAAACTCGCTCTCATAAAAATCTCTCAATCCACAAAGGTTCGTGCTGCACCCGCATCAATTTGCCAGCGGACAATCCTTGACGCCGTGTCGACTCCAAGGAAAATAGCCTGCGAGACCATGCCAGCTTTTCCTCCGCCATGCGCGCTGGCTTCTGCGACCCTGCTTGTCGCAGTTGCCGCGGGTGTCGCCTTTCTGGCTGGAATTCGCCCTTGCACGGTCATGAAGCTATGAGCAGATGCCCAAACCAACAATGGAACGAAAGGTCCACTGTTTCCGCGAATTCAGGGCGAAGCGGCCTGCCCGGTTTGCCGACGAGGGAATTGGCATTCACGAACCGGATTTGGCATGGTCGATCAAGGCTTTCCATCGTGCTCGAAATGTGGGTAATATTGCGGGAACCAGTTTGGATGGGCGATTTTGCAGCGTTGCATGGCAGTACAGGTGTCAAATCATGGTCGAGAGTGCTGTAGACAAAGGCACCACCCTAACTGTGAAATTCGGCATTTTGGCCGGGAATACATTATGAAAAAAATTTTGGTCATTGAAGACGAGCCCGAGATGCGCCGAAACCTGGTAACCATCTTGCGCCTCGAACAATATCAACCGCTCGGCGCTGAGAACGGCCGACTGGGTCTCGAACTCGCCGCAAAGGAAAAACCTGACCTCATTCTCTGCGACGTCATGATGCCGGAATTGGATGGCTACGGGGTCCTCAAAGCTCTCCGGGAAAATGCGGCAACAGAATCCATCCCCTTCATTTTCCTGTCTGCCAAGGGAGAAAAAATTGACCAACGCAACGGCATGAATCTGGGTGCGGATGATTATTTGACCAAGCCCGTGGCCAGGGCGGAATTGCTGGAGGCCATCGTCGCCCGGTTTCGTCGGCAGGAACAGCAGGCCAGGCCTGAATTCAAGCCCAACTTTTCCTCGCACGAACCATTACTCTCGCTTGGCCTAACACCACGCGCCGCAGAAACCCTTCTCTGGGTCGCTCAGGGCAAGACCAACCTGGATATTGCCACCATTTTAGGCATCAGCGAGTCCACCGTAAAAAAGCACCTGCTCGAAATCTTCGACAAACTGAATATTGAGACGCGTAGTGCAGCCACACTGCGCGCCCTGGAAGTTCTGAATTCGCCTTTGCCGAAGGTGAACAACAACCCTGCCAAGTCTTAAATTACAGTTCGCGGATCCAAATATTGCGATAGCGAACTGGATTATGGTGATCTTGCAACGCCAGTGGCTCCTTCAAGGCATGCGCCGCATATTTGGGAGCGCCAATATGGCTGGTACCACCTAAAATTTCAGCGTTGTCCTGCACCAACACACCATTCTGTAAAACCGTCACGGTGCCAGGTTTCGTCAACTTGCCATCCGCATCAAATCTCGGCGCATGATAAATAATATCATAAGCCTGCCATTCACCCGGCTTGCGGCAGCAGTTCACCAGCGGGGCATGTTGCTTGTAAACGGACCCGGCCTGCCCATGGAAATACGTCTTGTTGTTATAGGAATCGAGCACCTGGATTTCATAGCGACTCTGCAGGAAAATCCCGCTGTTGCCGCGCCCCTGCCCCTCGCCTTTTACTTCAGCCGGTGTTGCCCACTCGACATGCAGTTGGCAATCACCAAAGCTTTGGGTCGTGTGGATACCACCAGTTCCGTTAATGGTCACCACTCCATCCTCAACCTTCCACTTGGCAGGACCGCCCTTGTCACCCTCCCACTTGGACAGGTCTTTGCCATCAAACAGAACAATCGCATCGGAAGGCGGCGGTCCGGCATCAATCACCTTCGGCTCCTCTTTTGGCGGCGGCAGCTCTTTTCCTTCATCCGCCGCGGAACCGGTCAAGGTCAACATAGAAAGGCCAACCATCACACTCACCATGCGGGTCGCAAAACAATTTGGGAGAGAACAAACTTTCATAGATAAGTTATTGCATTTGCCGTTAGTTGGGTCAGACGCGGACTTGTATATCGAAATTCGAACAAATCGCAATCCCAAAGCCAATCCCTTGCCCACGATTCTTTCATTCATGGCTTGCGCTGAAGTCCCATGCCGATTTACAAACTCCCAGTCGTATCAACAACCAGCGTCGGCTCATACACATGCCATCGAAGTCATCAATAATTCTGGAAGTTTCCAACCTGCGCATTCAGCGTGACGGCACGGTTATTCTGAACGAAGTGTTCTGGCGCGTCGAACGCGGCCAGCACTGGACCATTCTCGGGGCCAACGGTTCCGGCAAAACCTCCCTGTTGAGCACCTTGACCGGCTATCTCATGCCTACCGCAGGCGAAGTTGCTGTGTTGGGCCAGCGTTACGGTGAGTCGGACTGGCGCGAACTCCGCAAGCAAATCGGCCTCGTGAGCTCTTCCATTCGACAACTCATGGCGGACAGCGAACCCGCCCTCGATACCGTGGTCAGTGGCAAATACGCCATGATTGATTTCTGGGGAACACCCAGCAAGGCAGATCGCGCGCGCGCGATGCGCATCCTCAATCAAATTGAATGTGCCTACCTCGCCGACCGCCCGTGGCTTTATCTCTCGCAAGGCGAACGCCAACGAATTCTCATCGGCCGGGCGTTGATGGGCAATCCGCGCCTCCTGATTCTAGACGAACCCTGCGCCGGCCTCGATCCCGCGGCACGCGAACATTTCCTCCAATTTCTACAACGCCTCGGTCGCAACAAAAAAGCTCCCACGCTGGTTTTGGTGACTCACCATGTGGAGGAAATCATGCCGGTGTTTTCACACGCCCTCGTTATTAAAGAAGGACACATTTTGGCGGAAGGCCTCAAGGAATCTGTGCTCAACGCAGAAATTCTCACCAACGCCTTCAACACCCCGGTGAAGCTCACCCGGGCTGCCGGGCGCTATCACCTGACCGTCACCGGCAAATCGCAGTCCGTAATTTAAATCTGATCGCAATCCATCGAGGAGGACTGGTAGCCAAACAGCCGGTTCTTCTTGATGATTTCAACGATGGGCGGCGGCACCATGCTTTCCCAGGTGCAATTGCCGGTCTGGATCCTCGCCAGCACATCACGCGAGAAAATCGGCAGATACTCCACGTTATGCTTGGTGATCGACTCGATGCATTGGTTCTCCAGCAGATAAGCGTAAAGATGTTTCAAATGCGGTGCCACCTGCATGTTCTCGGCCGTAACCACCTGCCCGTTGGACGGATCTTTCCATGGATAAACGTAAAGCTTCACTTCGGCTTTAAAGAGCCTGCCCAGCGATTCCAGCAACCCGCCTTCCAGGTCCGTGTAAAACTTCTCATCAAAAATCTCCTTCAAACTCGGCACACCCAGCACGATGCCAGTCTGCTTGTGCGTATAGCGCGAGAGATAGGATACCAGGCGGTAATAGCGGCCGAAATTGGAAATCATCACCGTCTTCCCCAGCGCACTGAGAATATCCACGCGCGCCAGAAAGTCCTTGTGATCAATCCCGCTCTCGGAGAGTAAATTGCGCAAGGTCATTTCCATTAACACCAGCGGCTGCTCCCCTTTCATGCTCGGCTCCGCCATGAATTGCTCCTGCGCCCGTTCCAACATGTCCAGCGTGGTATTGATGATCGGACGAAAACTGCCACGCTCGACCAACACTGCTCTTTTATAAAGCACGTCGGATGGTTGCACGACTTCGCCCTCGGCCGTGAACATCGCGGCATCGGTCAACCCCTGCTGCACCAATTGCAAGCTCATCAATCGGTTGTCAATCTTGGCAAAGCACGGCCCGGAAAACCGGATCATGTCCACCTCGATCCGCTCACGACTCAAATCGTCCAGCAGCGAAGCGATCAATATTTCAGGCTGATCATGATAATAAAAAGCACCGTAAATCAGGTTCACCCCCATGATTCCCAACGCCTCCTGCTCGCGCACATTCTGCGTATCCAACATCCGCACATGAATGATGATCTCCGATGGCGCACCATGGCACTCAGTTTGGAAACGAATGCCCATCCAGCCATGTCCCTCTTCCTTGCGGGTAAAACTATGGGTGGCAACGGTATCCGCAAAAGCGAAAAATGTGCAACGGTCGCCACGTTTGGTGTTCAACCGCTCGAGCAACAGGTTGAATTCATAATCCAACATCGATTGCAGGCGTTTCCCGCTGACATACCGATCAATGGGACCGTAAATGGCGTCGCTCACTCCCATGTCATACGCAGAGATGGTCTTGGCCACTGTTCCGGCGGCGCCACCCACGTGAAAAAACCAGCGTGCCACCTCCTGGCCCGCGCCGATTTCTGCGAAAGTTCCATACTTCTTCGCATCCAGATTGATCTGGAGCGCCTTCTGGTGGGTATCCAATTTCTCAGTATTGTTCATGTCTCAAGCCGCCGCATCGTGGCAGCACTGCTGCTGAAAAGATACATAAAAAAACCCAATCACTCCAGCCCCCTTCTGTTTTTAGAAATAATTATAATCCATGATTAGTCACGTTGAACTCATAGGCATCAAGGTAATCCTCCGGATTCTCAATTCATTCCCCAATTCAACAGGCTGGCCCTCGCCCAGTCCCCCGTGTATGCTCCCGGCATGAGCCCAAACTGGAGACCAATCCTCGCCCTGACGCTCTCACTGATTTCCGCACCGCTCTTTGCCGATGATTGGCCGCAATGGCTCGGCCCCGAACGCGATGCCGTCTGGCGCGAAAAGGGCATCATTGAAAAATTTCCTGCCGAAGGTCCCTCCGTTCGTTGGCGCACACCCATCGGCGCAGGCTATTCGGGGCCGGCGGTCGCCAAAGGTCGCGTGTACGTCATCGATCGCCAACTCGCCAAGGATGCCGCCAACCCCAGCAATCCCTTTCAACGTGGCGAAATCCCCGGCACCGAACGCATCCTCTGTCTCGACGAATCCAACGGCAAAATTCTTTGGCAACACGAATACGATTGTCCTTACACCGTAAGTTATCCCGCCGGACCGCGTGCCACACCGCTCGTCAGCGATGGCAAGGTCTACACGCTCGGCACCGAAGGCCACTTGTTCTGCTTCAATGCGAAGGATGGAAAAGTCCTTTGGGCACACGACTTCAAAAAGGATTACAACATCCCCACGCCACTCTGGGGATTTTCCGCCAATCCGTTGCTTGATGGCAAAAAGCTGATTTGCCTCGTCGGCGGTTCGAATACCACCGCCGTCGCCTTCAACACGGACAGCGGCAAGGAAATCTGGCACGCCCTCACCTCCAAGGAACCCGGCTATTGCCCGCCCACGCTCATCACTGCTGGCGGCAAGCGCCAACTCATCATCTGGCATCCGCAGGCAGTGAATTCGCTTAACCCAGAAACTGGCAACGTTTATTGGTCACATCCTTGCAACATCCAATCCGGCATGACCATCCCTACTCCGCGCAAAATGAATGACCTGCTTTTCTTCACCTGCTTCTACAACGGCTCCATGATGTTTCGTCTCGCGCCGGATAAACCCGACGCCACGCTCCTCTGGCAAAGCAAAAAGGTAAGTGAAAAAAATACCGACGCCCTGCATTGCACCATGAGCACTCCATTTCTTGAAGACGGCTACATCTACGGCCCCTGCAGCTACGGCCAATTCCGCTGCCTGAAAGCCGACACCGGTGAGCGCATCTGGGAAACCATGAAAGTCACCACCCACGACGAAAAAGAAATGCGTTGGGCCAATGCCTTCATCGTAAAAAACGGCGACCGCTTCTTCCTCTTCAACGAAAAAGGCGACCTCATCATCGCAAAGCTCAGCCCCAAAGGTTACGAAGAAATCAGCCGCGCCCACATCCTCGACCCCACCAACACCGCCGCCGGCCGCGACGTCGTCTGGACCCACCCCGCCTTCGCCAACCGCTCCGCGTATATCCGTAACGACAAGGAGATTGTCTGCGTCAAACTCACCCAGTAGAACCTCACTCCCTCACACAACGTGAAAACGTATCTTATTACCACTGGCACACTCTTCGGCCTCATGGCGTTGGTGCATGTTTGGAGAGCTATCGCTGAATGGCCATCACAAGGCGTGAGCATCGGGTTTCTTCTGGGTATGACAGCCTTGGTTGGAATACCAGGAGTCATGTCGTGGTGGGCTTGGCAATTGCTGCGTAAATTGTCGAGCAATCACTTAAAGTGTGTGGCAGAAGAGAAGTGAAAATAGTTGGTATTTTGACGGAGTTTAGCGATTAAAAATTTTGCAGTATTTAACAAGATGGATAGACTGAGAAAGGTTAGGCGTCATCGAATGTATGGAACACCATCCCTATCCCCGCCGCAAGATGCGCCCCATTTGGCACTGGCTCAATACGGTGTGCGTCATCTCCTGTTTATCGTTTTTCGCGTTCTTAGCATGGCGAGATTACAAGCAACTTTCTGTGCCATACTGGCCTTGGATCATTCTCTTTATAGTCGTTGGACTTGTCAGATTATACTTAATTCGATTTGTTTGTTGCCCGGTCTGCAAGCGAAGGGTCCGATCACGGATAGTAGAGAGAGCGGATTCTCGGCGCTATTACTATGACTGTGCGGACTGCCGAATCACATGGGACTCCGGGTATGATGAAGACACTTCACCTTCATCAAGCTAAAGAATAAACTAAGATACGGTCTTCAAAAGAGGTTTGCGTCGCCACATCCTCCTGCATTCGCTGTGTGACGGGAAAGAGTAAACCTTTCCCGTCTTGCCGTAATTGCCTGCCTTACGCCTTGATCAATATCAGCAAATCCTTACTCTCCACCGTATCGCCCACTTTCACATGGACGTCCTGCACGGTGCCGTCGCAGGGAGCATAGATGGTGGTCTGCATCTTCATCGCTTCGAGGACAAGGAGCTTGTCGCCTTTGGCCACTTTCGTGCCGACTCCGACGGCGAGTGAGGTGATCAAGCCAGGAATGGGCGCGCCGACCTGCGTGGGCACAGCTGGATCGGCTTTGATGCGGGCTTTCACGGCGGATTTCACCGAGCGATCCTGCACGATGGTTTGACGCGGCATGCCGTTCAATTCAAAGAGAATCGTGCGGCGTCCCTCGGCATCCACCAGACTGACGTTCACGAGCCGGATGAACAGCGTCTTGCCCTCTTCAATGTTCACCGCAATTTCTTCGCCGAGCTTAAGTCCGTAGAAAAATGCACCCGTGGGCAGGACCGACAAATCGCTATAACTATTCACCTTCTTGGCGAACTCCTGGAAAACTTCGGGATACATCAGCGAACTGTACAGATCGTCATCAGTGACGTCCCGCTTGAGCTTGGCCGCCAGTTCCGTCTTTGCTTTCTTGAAATTAAGCGGTGGAATGTCTTCACCGGGACGGCCCTTCAACGGCTTGCGGTCGCCCAGCACCACTTTCTGCACCTGCTTCGGCCAACCGCCTACAGGTTGCCCCAATCCTCCCATCAACATGTCGATGACGGACTCAGGAAACGGCGTTGCGCCAGGTTCCAGATTCACCACATCCACCGGCTTGATGCCGCGCGTGATGAGGAACATGGTCATGTCACCCACCACCTTGCTGCTCGGCGTCACCTTCACGATGTCGCCAAACAATTGATTTACTTCAGCGTAAGTGCGGGCAATTTCCGGCCAACGATTTCCCAGGCCCATACTCGCCGCTTGTTCCTTTAAATTCGTATACTGGCCACCGGGCATCTCGTGCAAATACACTTCTGCCGTACCGGATTTCGGTGCGGTATCAAATGGAGCATAAGCCGCGCGCACCTGTTCCCAATAATCCGAAAACTCGTTCAACGCATCGAGGTCCAATCCGGTATCACGCGGCCCATTCTGCAACGCGGCGACGATGGAATTCAGGTTCGGCTGACTGGTGGAACCGGACATTGAAGCCAGCGCCAAATCAACCACGTCCACCCCAGCATCGTTCGCTTCCATGATCGAAGCCGACGCCACACCGCTGGTGTCGTGCGTGTGATAATGAATCGGAATACCGATCTCTTCCTTCAACGCTTTCACCAACTGATAGGCGGCATAAGGACGGCACAAGCCGGCCATATCTTTGATCGCGAGGAAATGCGCCCCCATCTTCTCCAGTTCCTTCGCCATCTTGACATAATATTTGAGCGAATACTTGGTGCGCTTCGGATCAATGATGTCTCCGGTGTAGCAAATAGCCGCTTCACAAATCGCATGCGTCTCCTGCACCGCTTCCATCGCCACCTTGAGGTTCGGCGTATAGTTCAGCGAATCAAAGATGCGGAAGATATCGATGCCTTGTGCCGCTGCATGCTTAATAAAACCTGCAACGACGTTATCCGGATAATTGCTGTAGCCAACCGCATTGGAACCGCGGAACAACATTTGGAAACAAATATTGGGAATCTTTTCGCGCAATAAACGCAAACGCAGCCATGGGTCTTCATGCAGGAAGCGCATGGCGGTGTCGAACGTCGCGCCGCCCCACATTTCCATGCTGAACAACTGCGGCGTTCTTCGCGCGACCGCATTGGCCACGGCCAACATGTCGAAGGAACGCACCCGTGTGGCCAGCAGGGATTGATGCCCGTCACGGAAGGTTGTGTCGGTAATCAGCAAACGCTTCTGCTTCGCAGTCCATTCCGCAAATTTCTTCGCTCCCATTCCCAGCAACAATTGGCGTGTGCCGGATGGGGGCACCTGCTTCTGATCGTAACTCGGCGAAGTGACTGTGGGCAGCGCCGACTTTAAAACATAGCCCTTGGATTGCGGGTTGCCATTGATGACCACATCTCCAAGAAATGCCAGCAGCTTGGTCGCCCGATCCCGGCGCGGCTTGAACAGGAACAACTCCGGCGTGGTATCGATCAACGTCGTCGTCGCCTTGCCGGAACGAAAAGTCTCGTTGTGAATGACGTTTTCCAGAAACGGGATGTTTGTCTTCACGCCCCGAATACGAAACTCCCTTAAGGCGCGGTCCGTCCGCTGCAACGCAATATCAAAACTCCGCCCGGAAGCCGTGACCTTGACCAGCAACGAGTCATAAAATGGTGTGATAACATTTCCCGCCACACCCATGCCGCCATCCAATCGAATGCCAAAACCACCGGCGGAACGGTAGGTATAAATTTTCCCGTAATCCGGCGTAAACTTGTTTTCCGGATCTTCCGTGGTAATGCGGCATTGCACGGCATAACCGTTGCGCGGAATGTCCGCCTGCTTGGGCATGTCTATTTCGGGTCCAAACAGATTAAAACCTTGTGCCACTAAAATCTGTGCCCGGACCAGGTCGATGCCGGTGATGACTTCCGTAACAGTATGTTCCACCTGAATACGCGGATTCATCTCAATGAAGAACCACTGGTTGGTATCCAAATCCAGGAGGAATTCGACTGTGCCCGCGTTATCATAACCAATTTCACGCGCAATTTTGGAAGCAGCTTCACAGAGCTCTTCGCGAACCTTGACATCCAGCCCAACTGATGGCGCGATTTCAATGACTTTTTGGTGCCGACGTTGCACGGAGCAATCGCGCTCGTGCAAATGCAGGACGTTCCCAAAACGGTCACCCATCACCTGCACTTCGATGTGTTTGGCGCGGGGAATATATTTTTCGAGGAAGACGGCGGGATTACCAAAAGCACGCCCGGCTTCGTTGCGCGCTTCATCCAAAAGATCCACCAGATCAGCAGACTTCGTCACCACCCGCATGCCGCGACCACCACCACCGAAAGCCGCCTTGATGATCAACGGGAAACCAATGTCCTTGGCGATCTTTAAAGCTTCGGTCCTATCTTCGACCGGATTCTCAGTTCCCGGCAAAGTGGGCACACCTACTTTATCTGCCAAAGCCCGCGCAGCCGTCTTATCACCCATCAACGCGAGTAACTCAGGTCGCGGACCAACAAAAGTAATTCCCGCCTCCTTGCAAGCCTTGGCGAATTCCGCATTTTCGGAAAGAAAACCATAGCCGGGATGGATCATATCCACGCCCTTTTCCTTGGCTAGGGCCACGATGCTGGGGATATCGAGGTAAGCGCCAACCGGCCCCTTGCCTTCACCTACAAGATAGGCTTCGTCGGCCTTAAACCGATGGACCGATAGCTTGTCCTCCTGCGCGTAGATCGCCACGGTTCGCAGGCCCAGTTCAGTGGCCGCACGAAAGACACGAATGGCAATTTCACTGCGGTTGGCCACCAGCAGTTTTTTGAATTGCTTCGCTGGTGAATTGACGGTTTCTGACGGTGCCGATGATTTAGCTTTGCCTGAACTCATATTGATTGTCGCGCGGTGTTTATAAACGACCAGCCTGAGAATGGCAAAGAAATGATAACACCCGTTTTGAAGTTCAGCACTCCGGACCGCCCCTGATCAGGAGATAAAACCAAACTTTCCGCAGTGAGGTTGCGGTATTAACCAAAAAATGCTCGCCTGCTTACAATCTCGAGGGAGGCGTATCAAAAACATCCGGGGTCGCTGGGTCGCCGGGAGCAATCGTCACGCTGGGACCGCGCTTCCTGGGAGGTGGTGTTCGCAAGGCCTTTCGCCTTTCCTCTTCGGTTTGAACAGCTTGGGTTTTGGCAGCAGGTTGTCCAGACAGGGCTTGCAGTTCTTCAGCTTGGTCCGGCGCAATTCCTTCCGCCGTTTGTGGCTGTTTCTCGTTCATAAATAAAAATAAGTGCGAACCACCGAAGTGCCAAACGCAATTTGCTTTTTTCAGAATGGAGTTACTTTTTATCAGCGTCTGGATCACCTTCCGACTGCTCAGGAGGAAAAGAAGCATGAAACCAGTGTACATCGGCACCAGCGTCTGGTCTTACAAGGATTGGGGAAGCGCATTTTATCCTGGGAACCTTCCCCAAACCCACCATTTCGCCTATTACGCCACCCAGTTCCCCACAGTGGAGATCAACAATAGTTTTTACCGGCTGCCCACCCCCAAGACCGTTGCTGGTTGGCGTGATAGTGCTCCTGAAGCATTCATGTACGCCGTCAAAGGCAGCCGTTTTATTACGCACATGAAAAAGTTGGCCAATCTGGGTGGCGCCTTGGACACCTTTTTCGAACGGATCGAGCCCTTGCAGCAAAAGATTAGCATCATCCTGTGGCAATTACCCCGCCTCCTTCACAAAGACGTTTCCCGCCTGGATGATTTTCTAGGCCAGTTGCCAAACCATTACCGGTACGCCGTCGAATTCCGGCATGTCTCCTGGGAGGATGAGGCCGTTTTCAAGGTTCTGAAAAAGCATGAAGTTACACACGTTAATTTGAGCTCCGCCGGAATGCCTAAAAACCTGACCGTAACATCTAATATAATCTATATCCGCTTCCACGGACTTGCCGGGGGTGCCGCGCATAACTATACCCGACATGAGCTCGAACCTTGGGCGGAGTTTATCCAGGACCACCCGCATCATAAGGTCTATGCCTACTTCAACAATGACGTCTGCAGCCGGGCGCCAAACAACGCCAAATTGCTCATGGCCATGGTCGGAGAACGAGCTGAACGCGCAATTTCCCACGATTATGCTAATATGAATTCCAGATGAAACAATGGGCTTTGATTACGGGTGCATCGCAAGGTATTGGCTACGAGTTCACGATGCTTTTTGCCGCCAATGGCTACAATCTCATATTGGTTGCCCGAGACCAAAAACGGTTGGAAGAAGTGGCAGACGAGGTGAGTTCAAAATACAAAGTGACTGTAAAGGTGATCCCCAAGGACCTGTCGCAACCCGCTGCAGCACTGGACATATTTAATGAAATCAAAGGCGATGGCCTCGAAGTCGAGGTGCTCATCAACAACGCCGGCTTCGGGTTGCAAGGTCCTTTCACCGAAATTGAACTCTCAAAGCACCTGGCTTTGATCCAGGTAAACATTACTGCCTTGGTGGAACTCACGCACCTTCTTGCCAGGCCCATGGTAAAACGCGGTTCAGGCCGCATCCTGAATGTTGCCAGCACTGCCGCCTTTCAACCGGGACCGTTCATGGCTATGTATTATGCCAGCAAGGCCTTTGTTTATTCCTTCTCGTGTGCGCTCGCCAGGGAGTTGAAGGGAACCGGCGTCACCGTCACCACTCTGAATCCCGGCATTACCCGCTCGCAATTTCACAGCCGCGCCCACTTAAAACGGGATGTGGGCATGGTGATGATGGAGGCGGATCAGGTGGCAAGGATTGGATATGACGCGCTCATGCACGGCAAACCCAACATCACCGCCGGTTTCATTAACAAGCTGAGTTCCAGCGTATCCAAGGCGCTGCCAACCCGTTTCACTACGAACATTGCCGCCAGGTTGAACAGGCAAAATGGCGGCTAAAGTTGCGTCTATACCGATAACCAGCGGCCATAAGCCAAGTTTTATTTGGACGACCACGGCATCAAGCCAAAGCCGGTCTGCCGTATTTCATTGAACGCGAAGCGCACCCCTTGTATCCAAGACCCCATGGATAAGACTGCAATGAGGGAAAAGGTCGTAAAATTCTGGCGGAAAGAGGCAAAACCGCTGCTCATCATGGTGATAGTGCTATTCGCATTTCGGTCGGCCATCGCCGATTGGAACGACGTTCCGACCGGTTCCATGAAACCTACCATCATCGAAGGGGACCGGGTGTTCGTGAATAAGCTGGCCTACGATTTAAAGTTCCCTTTCACCAGTTGGCACATGGTCCAGTGGGACAATCCGAAACGCGGCGAAATTGTTGTTTTTTTCTCCCCTGCTGACGGAATCCGCCTGGTGAAGCGCGTCATCGGTGTGCCCGGAGACAAAATTGAACTGAAAAAAAACAAGCTCTTCGTGAATGACAAGGAAGCGAATTACGACGGGCTCGATCAAAAGGTGATTGATGAAATTCCCGCCACTGAACAACCAGCTCACAGCTTTGCCCGGGAAACCGTCCAGGATAAATCCCACGCTGTAATGAGCACTTTCGGACTTTCTGGCGCTCCAAACTTTGGCCCAATCACCATTCTTGAAGGGCAATATTTTATGATGGGTGACAATCGCGACAACAGCTTCGACTCACGCTTTTATGGTTGTGTTAGTCGCAAAGCAATCGTTGGCCGCGCCAGTGCCGTAGTCATTTCTTTGAATCATCAAGCCCACTACTCCCCTCGCTGGCATCGCTTCTTCAGCAAGTTGCTTTAACCCTCGTTTTCGAGACGGAAGGATTCGCAATCCAGCTTTGGATTGTAAAAATCCTCTTCAATGCAACAAAAAACGGAGCAAGCTTTCGCCTGCTCCGTTTTGTAATCGTTGTTAAACAGCTTACGCCGCTTCTTCCATTTCAAGGAAGCCCTTGAGGTGGCGGACACGTGTCGGGTGACGCAGTTTGCGCAATGCCTTCGCCTCGATTTGGCGAATACGTTCGCGGGTCACCTTATACTGCTTGCCCACTTCTTCCAAAGTGCGGGCATAACCATCCACCAAACCGAAACGCAATTCTACGATGCGACGTTCGCGTTCAGTCAAGGTCGCCAGCACATCATTCAGCTTGTCTTTCAACAGGCTGTAGCTGGTCATATCAGAAGGATTCTCCGCAGACTTGTCTTCGATGAAATCACCGAAGGTCGCATCATCGCTGTCGCCAACACTGGCCTGCATCGAGATGGGCTGCTGCGCCATCTTGAGAATCGACTTCACACGCTCAACGGAAATCTGCATTTCATCCGCAATTTCCTCAGGCGTGGCTTCACGGCCAAACTCCTGCAGCAACTGCTTCTGTGCGCGCATCAACTTGCCGATGATTTCGATCATGTGCACCGGGATGCGGATCGTGCGGGCCTGATCAGCAATCGCGCGAGTGATGGCCTGGCGAATCCACCAAGTGGCATAAGTCGAGAATTTGTAACCGCGGCGGTATTCGAACTTCTCAACACCCTTCATCAAGCCCATGTTGCCTTCCTGAATGATGTCCAGGAATGCGAGACCACGATTGGTATATTTCTTGCCGATGGAGATCACCAGACGCAAATTGGCTTCCGCCATCTCAGTCTTGGCTTGATGCGCCTTGGCGGCATACTGGTTCAGCGCTTCGAAATTCTTGAGATATTCGTTATTCGGCATCCGGGCGAATTCTTCGAGCGCATTAATCTTCTGCCACTCCGATTTTAGAATCGCCTGCTGCTGGTCAGACTTCCGGGCCTTCTCCAAATCCACCGTCGTGCGAAGGCTGGCCTGGATCTTGTCATGGATGTTTTGCGCCACGAGGATCATTTCCTCGATGACCTTCTGCTTGTAATAAAACTTGGGGAAAGTGTCTTGCAGTTTCTTATCCAGCTTCTTGAATTCCGCGAACACCTTGTCCTTGGCAGAAACCTTTGCCTCGCGCCATTCAGCATACTTCTCGTCGACTTCCTGGTCCATTTCGCGAACCTTTTTAACGAGTTGACGGAGCGCCTTCAGGTGGCGATCACGGCTATCGATCTTCTTATCAACGATGACGCGGTCGAAACGTTCCTTGGGCGGTTCAGAAATCAACTTTTCAGCCAGGGCAATGTGTTCCTTGGCGGCGAAACCGAAGCTGTAAATAATCCGGCGCTGTTCGTTTTCGGCTTCTTCAATGCGCTTGCAAATGGCCACTTCCTGTTCGCGGGTCAGCAAGGGAACTTTGCCCATCTGACGCAGATACATGCGAACGGGGTCATCCAAAATATCGAGGCGCCCCTTCTCATCTTCCTGCTCTTCAGCCTCCGGCTGTTTAACGCGATCCACTTCGGCGGCATCAACAATCTCGATTTCGAGATTGTTCAGCTTCGTATAAACCTGGTCGAGATCATCCGGCGTGACGACCGTATCAGGCAGGGCATCGTTGATGTCGTCGTAGGTCAGGTGACCTTGCTCCTTGGCGAGCAGAACCAATTCCTTGACCTTCTCTGTCAGGTCCACTCCAGCCTTGGTCGTAATGGAACCAGTATTCAGGTGACCTTCAGCACCATCAGCGGTCACAGCAGTCTTGGAAGCGCCGTTGCCATTCGCAGAGTTGGCTTCCGTAGCCTTCCGATCCTTCTTCGTATCATCGGCAGCAGAGGTGTGCGGGCGGTTGGTACGTTTACGCGCGCCTTTCACTTCGGCAGGCTTGGATCCAGACTTCTTTATTTTCGTTTTCACCATATTAGATCGATTTCTCAATTAAGAGACAATAACAGCCCCCCAGTGTCTCAATAGATTCCCTTCTAGTCAAACAAGATATTAAGCTCTTAATACCGGGTTGACGGGCCCCAGGAACGGCTGCTCAGCACCGCCCGACGCATCCAGCTTCATAAGCTGACGGTCTTTTTAACCATCAACTATTCAGCGATGGTTGCCAGAAAGGGACAATTCTCGCATATAATCATTCAAATGCCAAAAATTTCTCTGGCTTGATGCCGGGCTCTTTGCTGAAGAATCGGCGGCTCTGACAACCCGGGAACGCATCATGTTCAAGCATTTAAAAGAGTAGTTCACCCCATATCACGCCGTATTTAATGTGGAATGTTCTTTTACGCATCAAGTTAATTATGAAAACCAAAGAGAATATCAAAGACCGAGTCAAAGGCAGCGCCAGGGAAGCCAAAGGCAAAGTCAAAGAGGTTGCTGGCCGGGCAATGAAGGACCGGAATTTGGAAGGCAGAGGCAAGGCCGAAAAATATGCCGGCAAGGCTCAGCGCAAAGTCGGCGAAGTTGAGAAGGTTTTCGACGCCTAATCCGCGTCGTGGGTAAGTGGGGAACAACAACCCGCCAGGATCGAGGTTGTTGTTGGGGATGTTAGTGTTAGTGGTAAATAGTGTGCTGCCCAAATTATAGCTTATTTGGACAGCACATTTTTTTGAGTAAGTGGAGGATTGCTTTTTTATCAGCTTCTGGCAGGCTTTCTTCAGATAAGTTGGTAAAACCAAAACGAGGTAACTATGCACTTCCGGACTTTTAAAATTCTCACGAGCTGCACCGTATTTGCTTCCATTACACTGCTCGCATTGCCCGCAACGGCTGATGTCTTGCAGCTCACCAATGGAGACCATTATTCTGGCACCGTTATCTCAATGACCACCAGCAACTTACAATTTCAAAGCGAAATTCAAGGACTGGTCAAAATCCCCCGTGATAAGGTCGCCAACATAACTTTGCGCCCGCTCGCTTTACCTGCCCAGGCTAGATCGGCAACCGTGCAACCTGCCACACCGAACGCCTTGGCAGCAACACCACCAAGTGTTTTAGGAGTTCCGACGCTCTCTGCCTCCAATTCAAATGCTTCCTCTGCTGCTGGCATCGTAAAGCAATTAAAGGCTCAAGGAGGTGTAGACAAAAATACAGTCGACGATCTCCAAAAACAGTTAATGGGAAGCTCAAGCCCGGAAGTCACCAAGATGTTCAACGAAATGGTCGGGGGGCTCATGAATGGCAAACTTTCAGTGAACGACATACGGACCCAAGCCAGAAGCTCGATTGCCCAGATTCAAGCGGCCAAGAAGGATCTCGGCGGCGATCCGGATACCAGTGAGGTGCTTGACGGGTATGTTGGTATTTTGGAAAAATTCCTGTCTGAGTCGGGATCTTCCGATCCCACCCCTGCCGCCAAACCTGCCCCGACAAAGTAATCTGTTTCGTAATCTCAGGTCTCATGGCTTGCACGCTGAAGATGAGAATCCATTAGAATAAGTTGCCCAAACGGTTTCCTTAAACCCGAGGCAATCCACGAACCGGCTGAATTCTATACCGAATGCCGAAAGAAATTTCCGAATGGCAGGAGGGATTTTGGTTTGAGGCAAGGCGGAGCCCGCAGGCGCTATCAGTAGATAGCGACCAGGGCGACAACGCCGCCTCAAATCAAAAGCACCCTGCAGCCAACGACTAATGAATTTTCTTGTCCCCAAAGCCATGACTTTTCAGTCTCCATTTTCCTCAAATTTATTTCCTTCATTCATTCTGTTTCTTTTCCCCATTTCGGAAATTAATTTTGGCATTCGGTATAAATCCAACTTCAGATTTCAACGCAAATCTCCCTTTTAAAGTTTGTTACCCCATACGGCTGAATCCACTCTTTGCGCCATTGGCGATTAATTTAACCCTTCTTCCATGGGGAAATTGCAAGCTCTAGGGTTATCCCCCTATTGAAAAGGCACTTGGAAATAAGGAGTTTGATCATGGGTATGGACGGTAAAAAACTATTTGCTAGAAGTACGTTGCAAACCATTACGGAGCTAAAAAGACCGGGCATAACTGTCTTTAAGCGTGCGCACAAGAAGCCAAAATCCACTTGCGGCAGGATGATTTCCATTATCATTCCCGCCCATAATGAAGAGGACTATATCGGCTTAACTCTCAATGCTCTTAACCGCCAAAACTATCCCAACTTTGAAACGATTGTGGTTGCCAACGGCTGCACTGATAGGACTTCCGCTTATGCTCTGAACAATTGCTCTCGCCTGGTCGTGCTCTCGAATAAAGGGTTGGGCATCTCACGTAACTTGGGCGCGAAGCTGGCCCAGGGTGATATCCTGCTTTTTTTGGATGCCGACACCTTGCTCGAACCCGGCGCATTGGAAACCATAGCGAACAAATTCACTCCCGACTATGCAGCGGGAACCTTGAAGGGTAAACCGGACAATGAACGGTTCTCACATAAAACCATCTATTGCGTTAAGAACCTGATTCATCGCACTGGAATCCACAAAGGCAGCGCAGGTGCAATTCTCTGCTGGAGGGAACATTTTGTAGCCACCCGGGGCTTCGACGAAGGTCTGCAGGTCCGGGAGAACAGCGAGCTGATCAAGCGCTTGCGCAAGTTTGGCAAATACCGTTACATCGGCGACACCGCAGCCATTACCTCCATGCGTCGTTACGAGCACGGCGGAACACGAAGAATCATGATGCTTTGGTTCAAGATTTGGATGCAGTCCCTCTTCACTGATCTACATCACAAAAACTACGAGACGATCCGGTAATCTCTGTCAAAGAACAACGCAACCCCGTTTCCAGGATTGCGTTCACTATTTCTCCATTGGAAAAATCTAGGCCATCGAGAAAGTCTCACCAATGTCCTTCAAAGCAATTCGCTCAGGCTCGGACGCCAGCGCCTTCTGCAGTCTTTCAATTGGTTCATGAGCCCCTTCCCGGCCAAGCTTAAAGGTCTTATGATGGATCGGCAGAATATAATTCGCGCCTGCATCATTGGCCATGCGCAACGACTGCTCGGGCGTGCAATGCGAGCATTCCCAAGGCTGGTAGGCACCAATGGGCATGATTGCCAGATCGTAAGGCCCCCGACTGCGCAACGGCTTGAACGTATCTGTCATCGCCGTATCGCCGCCGAAAATCACTTTCCTGCCTTCCCGCTCCAGGACGTAACCATTATATCCACGCTGGGTATCGTGACGCCAACGCGCGCCCCAATGTTTCACCTCAAAAGCCTGCACGTTCACTTCACCATTGGAGGTCCTGACGGTTGTCTTTTCGCCCCAGGCCAGTTCCTTGGTTTTCGTGATATTCGTATATCCGAAAAGATCACTCGTCGCTTTGGCAGTCACCGCCGCAGTCGTGTCCGGCATTTGCTTCAAAGTCGCCATGTCGAAATGATCCATGTGCGCATGCGACATCAACACGAGATCGATGTGCGGCAATTGCTTCACCGAAAGCGCAGGAGCCACCAATCGCTTCGGGCCGACCGTCGCCAAACCGAGATCCGCACCAACGCGCATGCCCAACACCGGGTCCGTCAAAATGGTTACTCCGTAGAAATTCAACAATACCGAAGAATGGCCCAACCAGGACGCAGTGATGGCATTATCCAGCCAGCGCTTCGGTTGCGGCTTGTGTGTCGGAGTTAAAATGGATCGACCGGCATCGGCAACCAGCTCCCGCATCATTTTGGGAACGTACTGTTCGGAATAGGCCATATAGAGACCCATTGCTCCCACAGCTCCAAGTGCCAGGAAATTACGCCGCGTGTGATGATTGTGTTTATGGTTTTGAGTCATTTACAAAAAATTTTGCCTCGGAGTATATCACTATTTCCCTCTCAAAATGGAAGTAAAAAGTGTATTTCCTCCAATAAAGCGTGCCGTTAACGCTAACGACCAGCCTCACTATCAAAATGTGCAATCTTGGACAACCGACTGCGCTAAACGTTTCAAATAATCTTCCCGGGAAATCGAAATTCCTCCCAAGTGCTTGGTAGTAGGCGTGATAGTTTGGATGTCAAAAAGGGTAAATCCCCGATTTTGCAAATGTTCGGTCAAATAGTACAAGGCAACTTTGGAAGCATCATTCGCACGGCGAAACATCGATTCTCCCGCAAAGAATCCGCCCATGGCCACCCCATAAATTCCACCGACCAGTTTCCTCTCCTGCCAACATTCCAGGCTATGGGCATAACCACGCTCGTGCAGACGAGTATAAGCATTGATGAACTCCGGCGTGATCCAGGTCGTCCTGCGACCCGGAGCCGCCTCGGCACAACCTTCCATCACTTCCTTGAAAGCCCGATCTCTCGTGATTCGAAACAAGCCTTTCTTAAGCGTCTTGCCCAGGCTTTTGGACACATGGAATCGGTCCAATTCCATCACCCCACGCGGATCTGGCGACCACCAGGTAACGGGCTTCACTGTCCACGGAAAAATCCCGTTGCGATAAGCCGATAACAATCGATCCATCGACAAATCACCGCCCACAGCCACCAACCCCTCCGGATCAGCGCCACGCGGGTCTGGAAAAGGCATCTCATCCTTCAGCAGTACGACCATAAATCATCCCATTATCCCATGATCCTTTTTATCCCTAACTCCCCAACTCGCCCTGCTCAGTCAACGCCTGCAACAACGTCATCTGAAAATGTCCCGCCACCTCCATCGCCCAATACGACGGTGCCGTCTCTTCATCCAAAGCCGCAAAGCTGTCATTAGTTTTATCCGGTGATCCCAACTGCACCCACGCCCCCACCCGAATGTCATTCAACACCTGCAACAACCAATCCGCATCGGAAATCTTGATCGAAAACCTATACACGTCATGCCCTTTGATCTTCTGAAATCGCGATTTGCTGCTCATCAGCGCATCCAAAGCCTTCTTATTCTCCGACCGGCTTTCCGCCAAAGCTTCTTCAAGCAACTGTTCGTTCTCCGCATTCTTCTGCGACTTGCTCAACGGCTGATGACCGCCCTCCAACACCGGATACAGCTTCAGCGTCTCCAAAAGCAATCGCATTTCGGTTTTATCGATTAGAAAGGCAATCCTGCCCTTGGCACCTTTGATCGGTTTCAATTAATCGCGCTCCATTGTCGCGTGCAGACTGTATTTTTGCAATTGATGCACAAAATGCTCCGCCTTCTCCATGCTCTCACGCACCAGCACACTCTTACCCTGATTATGCACCTCCAACATATGCTGCTCCGCCTTTTGCCGATTCCAGCCGAACACTTTCTGAAACACATGACTCACATAATCCATCAAATTCACCGGATCATTCCAACAAACCACCAAATACCCCGGCTCCAACTCCGACTTCGAAGCCGCTTGTTCCTCCTGCTCCACGTCAGGCATTATCTCAGGTGTCGCCGTCTCAGCCATAAATGTTTAATTCAATCAGGCTCAAAATATAAGCTTCCCCCAACCTTGTCGAGAGAGGGACAACGACCAACCCCCGTCAAAACCCCCATCACACCCCTCCCCTTTTCGCATACCTCGCATACCTCGCGGTTCATTCTCTGACTCTTGACTCCTGTCTTCCCCATCCATCCCGAAAAATTTTTTAACCGACCGATACCGTCCATTGGCGTCCGTTACCGACCGAACCCCCAAAGACGTATTAAATTTTGACCGTCTATTACCGACCGAATTCTGACCACCATTTCCCGCTTCGTCCGCCGACAATCCGATGATCGTCACCGCTTCATTAACCACCAGAAAATTTTTCTTAACCTTCCGATACCTTCTAATACCTTCCAGTGGCTTCCGATACCTACCGAACCGCATCCCATCCATCCCATAAGCCCGACCCACCGCCAAGCAACCCACAGCAAATGCGCTGAAATTAGTTTGAAATGCTTTCACGTCGAATTCCTTGATAGAAAACTAACCATTAAGTCATTAACTCACTCATGATTATTTTTATTCGTTCTTAGTTAGCTCAATGACCACCCCATGTCAATAACTATTTTTGACTGTTTAATCATTATGTTAGAATTGTCACAGTTATTTGCGCCAGCTTTAAACCCAAGACTCCATTCCCCCGCGCCAGCATCGTGGGTAGGGCGAACCAGTCCCGTGGGCGCCGCACTAACATGGCCCGCGACATCGATCCCTCCTATGCCCCCATTCGCGTACGCGACCCAAGCCTCCATTCCCCTGCGCCAGCAATCAATTAAATGGTGGAGTGAGATTGCTTTGCGCGAAGCGCACGTCTCCTATTGGGCAACTAACTCGCAAGGCTTTGAGGTTTCTTCGATTTTGTTGAGAGGGCTTTCGGGTGTAGAAAGGAAGGTATGGAAATGAAAGGTAAGTCTTCTCGGCGCTACGACGCTGAGTTCAAACAGAACGCGGTGGCACTGGTGCGGTCTGGTCGCAGCATCAGGGAAGTGGCGGGTGATCTGGGCTGTTCCAGTTGGTCATTGGGGCAGTGGGTGGCTCGCGTCAATCAAGGTGGCAGCTTCTCCGAACCCAAAACGCTGGCTGCCGAAACTCCCGAACAAAGGGAAAATCGCCGGCTTAAACAGGAACTTGATTACCTCCGCCGGCAAAGGGACATTCTAAAAAAAGCCTTGGCCATTGTCTCGGATGGGAACCTGCCCGGCGCTTCCAACTCATGAATACTCTCAAAGCCGATTATCAGGTCGAGGAACTGGCCCACGCATTGGAAGTCACCAGCAGCGGGTTTTACGCGCACCAGCACAAGCCCGAGGGGGCGCGTCGCCAACAGGATCAAAAGCTCCTAAAACGAATCCAGCCGATCTTCAAGGAAAGCAGAAGCACCTACGGCAGCCCGCGCATTCATGCTGCCTTGAAACGACAGGGCGAGCCTTGCAGCAAAAACCGCGTGGCCCGCCTCATGCGTCAAAACCACCTGCGGGCACGGCAGAAACGACGTTTTGTCCCGCGCACCACCCAGAGCGATCATGATCTTCCCATCGCGCCCAACTGGCTGGCCAAAGTCCCGACGCCGGACCGGCCCAATCGGGTCTGGGTGGTGGATATCACTTACATCGCCACTGCCGAAGGCTGGACTTATCTGGCGGTCGTCCTGGATGCCTGTTCGCGCAAGGTCGTCGGTTGGTCCATGGCCAGCTCCCTGGAAACCTTTTTGGTGACAGAAGCCCTGGCCCGCGCGCAAAAAGAGCGACTTCCACAGCCCGGGCTCCTGCACCATTCCGATCGCGGAGTACAATATGCCAGCAGCGCCTACCGCGCGCTACTGGCCGATTATCAAATCACCCCCAGCATGAGCCGGGCGGCCAATCCCTACGACAACGCACTGGCCGAATCCTTCATGGCCACGCTCAAAACCGAATGTTTTGACAAGCCCCCGAACACACACGGCGAGGCCAAACTCATGATCTTCGATTACCTCGAAACGTTCTATAATTCAAAGCGGCTCCACAGCGCCTTGGGTTACCAATCACCTGTGGAATTTGAAAACCAATTCAGTTAACTTGAAAACAAGAAATCACTCGGAAGCCCAATCCACGTTTTCGAAGAAAGATCAGGATCTAACTTTTCCCCTTGCCTCCGCCCGCGCACGCGCCCCACAGCTTAATCCCACCAGACACCTCCCCTTCCCCTTTCGTGTACTGGCCCCGTCCGGAAGGACTTTCGTGGTTAAAAAACTCCCTCCCTTTTCATGGCCTCGCGTCCCCCCAATCAAAACTCGCAAATCGATAATCAAAAATTCCCCCTCTTGCCCCAAACCAGCCAGCGGACAATCACGTCAATCGCGTGCCGCCCTTGGTAATCCTCATCACCAAACTTCTTAAGGGCTGAAAGTCCGCCATGTGAAAGCCTGGGGTGAAGCGCACAGCGAGCCCCAGGTAATCGTCCCCAATCCAAAAACACTTTGCCGCCTCCGGCGGCGCGAGCCCAGCGAGCATCTCCCCCTCGTTTCCCCTCTCCCAAACCTGAAAATCCGATAATTTGAAAATCTGATAATCAAGTTCCCGTCTTGCTTCCTCCCAGCTCCGCACTGATCTGTCCTGAGACCAAGTCTTCCCGCCCGACGACACCGCCTCCACCCTCAACCCCGGCGACCACACCGCCGTCAACTTCCCCCAGAACGGCCACGGCAGCATCAAACTCACCGTCCTCTTCAACGCCCCTACCGACCCCGAGTAAATTAATTTGAAATCAGCCAACCTCGAAGCGGCTGCCATACGCAATGGTTCTGGCCCAATTTCTGGCCCGTTGCCGCGTCTTTCCTCACGCTTTGGATTGAAGTGTTTGATTATCGTCAATTGAATCGGAGACGCTCGCGATGAATGAACGCAAGGGCAACCACCAGTTGGGGATTGTCCGCCTTTGGGTCAATCAGCACATACCAGACGTTGTGAGAGTGGAGGCGAACTCGAATTGCCTCACCCGTTTCCGACAAACCTCCGAAACTTACCGTGAATAACGGCATGCGGAAAACCCATTTGTGTCCGTTTACGAAATCGAGCGTGAATTTGTTACGCAATATGCTCCGCTGTCTGATGGTGGAGACGGGCAAACCGTTTTCGAGCATCTCGAATTCAGCAAGTGCCCATTTCCGCTCAAGCTTTATCCTGAACAACTCTTTACCTGCATTGTCATGCACAACAAAGTCGGGCAATCGAAAAAAGCCATACGGATAGTGCGGGCGAGCGTGCAATGTTTTGAAGCGCCAAATAATTTCTCCGTTGGAATTGTATATCTCTCCATCGCCTTCATAGCTGCACCTGAAGCAATATTTACCGTCTTCAATCGGTTGGACTTTCTTCTCTTTTGCCCTGACGCGTGAATTTACGAAATCTCTGACAGCAACGTAGCTGGTCATGTTGGGCAACAGTATGGATAGAATCTCAGTTGTGCGGTCTTTGGTTCGTAAATGGAAAATGGTCATCCTTGGCCCCACGACCTCCCACGCTTGCTCGATGTCGGCATACGGAATCCTTGTGACTCGCGCCTGAAAAAAGCCAGTGCAAACCGAAAATGTGTCTTGCCCCAATTCCAGAAATCGTGGAAAGACCAACCGACGTACAGTTCCCACCAACGCAAAACACAAAGGCAAAAAGCTTAGTGCTATGCCGACTGTAGGAGATACGAAGTGGACACCAGCAAGAGCTAACAATGCGATTCCCGCTACAAAGAAATAAAAAATGAATTTCCATTGAGGACCGTAGGCAAATTGACGTGGCAAATCCATTCCTCAATAGCGGTTGACGGTGTTAAGCGTTACATGCGTTCACCGCAAATCCGTGCGTCGGCGGAATTCTGGAATGTCACTAAATTCATCCGGAAGATTCTGTTCCTTTACTTGCAGGGGGGAAAGTGAAAACCGCGTTTGTTTTATGGCACGCTGCCGCTGCCGAGCAATCCAAAAGGCCAGCCGGTTTCCTCAAAAAGTGACAGGGGGCGGATTGTCTGGCGTCGTCGGTTCTGACGTTTGACGCAGAAGGGTTGCCGGATTGCGCCAGATTCATTGACCGACAGCCCAACCTAAAGGGGCTGCCGATAGATGCTGATATCAACAGTCCAAACGTTATCAGCCTCAACTTTTCTGGTTGAGTTGCCTTGACGGCCAAAGTGTATCCAGAGCTGCTCTCGATCCTTTCATTTCGTGCACCTGGATTTCGAATGCTTTTGCATTCAAAAAGCAATTCGGTCAGTCCCTATCTGGTTCTGGCGCGTGCTAAAAGGACCAAAGGTCCGCACCAAACCAGCCTGGGGTGAAGCGCACAGCGAGCCCCAGGTAATCGCCCCCCAATCCAAAAACACTTTGCCGCCTCCGGCGGCGCGAGCCCAGCGAGCATCTCCCCTCTTGTCCTAATCTGATAATTCGCTTCCCATCTCCCCCTCTCCCCGCCAAGCCTGGTCATTTCCGCTTGACCGCGTCCTTTCCAACACATAATTCTACCTTCAGAATGAAACGAGGAAACGATTCCACCTTTGTCGCCCATTATCACCTTGGTAGGAATGCTTTCTTTGTAATTTAATAGTTGGATACAATGAAAAAAACATATGCCTATGAAGCAGTGGCCGTGTGCGCTGGCATCGTGGGCGCATTCGTGCTGGTGTCCGGGCTGATGCCGATTATTAATCCCGGGTTGGTCGATGTGAACAAAACCAGTGAGAACTCGTCAAGAATTACCTTCCTCGTGCCGACACTGCTCTCTCTGCCAATACTGGGCGTATCTTGGCACTTCAACAAGAAGGCACGGGCAATCAGACGAGAACTGGGGAGGCCTTCACACGTTACGGAGGGTTCACGGGAAGGAAACTGAAGTGGATCGTCTGCGGGATTTTGATTCTCTTGGTAATGCTCGCGTTCCTATGGTGATCCAACCATGACACTGGAGCGAGCCGCCACTGAGGCTTGCGTTTTCCCGTTTTATAAAATTATGAAAACATTATCGTTTCTGCTCATTCTCACCATCGCCGTAGTCGCCTCCGGCTGCGGAATGTTCAAAGGCAAGGAAGCCGCCGAACAGAGCGTGGCTGATTTTCATAAGCTGTACAATGACGGGAAACTCACCGAGATTTACGCCGCAGGTCATTCCAAATTAAAAGGTGCCACTACGGAGAAGGAGTTTCTCGAGTTTGTAGGGGCCGTGCACCGGAAACTCGGCAAGGTCACACAAACCACGAACGCCGGCTTCAATGTCCGGACATTCAATCTCACCACAACTGTCGTCATGACACAAAAAACGACCTTTGAAAATGGGAAAGGAACTGAGACCTTCACGTTCCAAATGGACGGCGACAAAGCGGTACTTGTTGGCTACAACATCAACTCGAAGGACCTGATCCTGAAATGAGGCCCAACCAAGTGCAGCAGCGAGCCCAACTGCTAACTGCGTTGCGCATGAATTTTCTTTCACGCTTTTTTGGCCCTGTTCAAAGCAAAATGTCTCTTCCGATGACATCCTTCATTTTTAAAGGCACCTTCGGCGATGACTATATAAATGGATTGCACAAACAACAGGTCGCACATGAATAGTTCCGCATCACCAGACTCCGGCGATATTTCAGCCCTCCAAAAGCAGCTGGAGTCAGCTCAGCAACATCTCAAGCAAGCTCTCGATAAATCGAGAGCCAAGCTTAATGTTAATTTAGGGGAAGCTTTCGAGGCTGTGACTTCGGCGCAGGTAGCCTTGGCTGCAGCCAAAGGGGAAGAATATGCAGTGCCACTCGACATCGGCTTCTTGCCTGAGGCCGCTGTTTCAGAGCCGGTTCTACTTCAAACAGACTATGCCACCATTCTCACGTTTAGCGCCGTGCGTCGGACCCCGGACGGGAAACGTGAGGATGCTGGCTACGGAATTATCGAGCTGGATTTGTGTTGGGTTACAAAGTTTGGATATCCCAACGACGAGGCGCTTCCCGGTCATCCGCTATCTGAAACAGGGCTCGACGCTTATGGTGTTTACGAGGTTCGCAACTCCTCGTGGGTGAAGCTGATCACCGAGCAGAATCGCGTAGCTTTTCCAAAAACTCCTGACTCGAAGCAGCGGCATTTTATTTTCACATTCCATGATAGCACCTTGGAATGCATTGCTCGTGGATTGCGGCCATCTTTGAGCACAAAACCATATGGGGAAATATTTGAGGACATTCGGAAGCGAGTATTCAATCATGAGTTGAACGCCTGATTTTCACCGCGCTGCTGACATTTTTTATGACACCAGTCTCTACCAACCCGATGCGCCCTCGCATACGCGAAGCAGGAATCATGATCGGCTCACTCCCGCCAGGGCCATTGAACGCAATCACGGATGTGCCAGGTGTGCGCGTCGGCCAAACCACGGTAATTGAGGGCGATTCTGTGCACACCGGTGTCACCGCCATTTTTCCACATGGCGGCAATCTCTTTCAGGAACGTGTCCCGGCGGCGATTCATGTTGGCAATGGATTTGGCAAATTGATCGGCGCAACCCAAGTCCAGGAACTCGGCGAACTGGAAACGCCCATCTTATTAACCGGCACCTTGAGCGCCTGGAAAGCCGCCGATGCGATGGTCGCGTGGTTGCTCGCACAGCCGGGCATGGAGCAGGTTCGCTCGATTAATCCGGTGGTGGGCGAAACCAACGACGGACTTTTAAACGACATTCGTTCGCGACCCATTCGCCCGGAGCATGTGACGAGCGCGCTGGAAAAAGCTTCGGACGGCAAAGTGGAAGAAGGTTCCGTAGGCGCTGGCGCCGGAACTGTCGCCTTTGGCTGGAAAGGCGGCATCGGCACCAGTTCACGCCAGTTACCGGCCAACTCCGGCGGACACAACGTCGGCGTGCTCGTGCAAAGCAATTACGGAGGCGACCTGACAATTGCCGGCGTGCCAGTCGGACGCGAGTTATCGCGTCAGCAAAAAGAGAACAACTCAGGCGACGGCAGCATCATGATCATCGTGGCAACCGATGCGCCGTTGAGCGCGCGGAATTTGGAACGCCTGGCCTCACGGGCGCTGGTCGGCCTGGCACGAACCGGTTCAAACATGTCCAATGGTTCAGGGGATTACGTCATCGCATTTTCCACCGCGCTGGAATGCCGGCGTCGTGCTGACGAACAACTGCACCACGTCACCGAACTTTCCAATCCGGCCATGTCGCCACTCTTTCAAGCCGTGGCGGAAGCGACGGAAGAGGCGATTTGCAATTCAATGTTCCAGGCCACGAGCGTCAAAGGATTTCGCGCCACGGTCGAAGCCCTGCCGCTGGAGTCCACCCTGGAAATCCTAAAGAAAGCAGGCGCAATCAAGGCACAAGCTTAGCGCCGATTTTCAACTCCGGATGGCCCGCCTGATACTCCCGCACCCATTCTTTAAAAGCCTCGCGTAATTTTTGTGCGACACCGTTTTCACCGATCGCAAATTTCACTTCGTCAATCGCTGCCACCGAAGCAATTTCTTTCGTTGTCGAGGAGAGGAAACATTCCCGAAAAGCTTTCAATTCTTCGACCCGCACGGTCTCCTCGCGCACTTGAAGATTCGCCCTTGGCGCCGCTTGTTCAATGATGAAGCGGCGGGTGACCCCGGCAAGAATGCCGGCAGATAATGGAGGCGTAATCAATATTTGGTCCCGCACGAAAAACAGGTTCGACACGGCGGCCTCGGTGATCTCTCCCGCGAGGTTCGTCATCAACACTTCGTCAGCGCCACGTGATCGAGCTTCGCGCAGGCAGAGAATGCTGTTGAGATAATTGCCGGTTTTCCATGCCGGATTAACGGTGTCGGCATGCAACCGATGCAGGCTGGTCGCCACGCTCAAGCGCATGCCGCTTTGCTGCCATTTCTCTGGTTGCTCCTTGAGCGGTTGCACCAAAATGACGTAACTCGCATGGTCCGCCAATCCCGTATCCAATCCAATTGCGCCCGCGCCGCGGCTGATTTGCAGCCGGATGTAAAATTCAGTTGCCTGCCCGTTGTTTTCAAAAAACGCCTGCACCGTGCGACGGACTTCTCCGAGAAACCGCGCCCGGTCGAGCGGCAATTCCATATACAGGGCGCGGGCGGACTGCTCCAATCTCTGCCAATGTTCCTCGAAGGCAAAAATAGTGCATCCATAAGTGCGCCACACTTCGTAAATCGCGTCGCCATACAGAAACCCTCTATTCAAGGGGCTGATGGAAGGTTCACTGGCCGGATGCAATCGCCCGTCGGTATTAGCCTGAATGTAATGTGTTCCCATTTACGAAAGTATTAAAACCACAGGCGAACACGGATGAACAGAGCTAACTTTTCCGGAACCGAGACCTTGTTTCCCGGATAATAAAAGAGGCGTAAAGGGCGGCTCTTGATATTTACAATGCATTGCACTGAACTCACTTGGTCATCCAGCCTCCTCCAGAAATCCGTTCAGCGTCCACTGCAACATCCAAAGGTCTTTAATGAGCTGCGATATCATATACCGAATACCGGAAGAAATTTCCGAATCGCAGGAGGGATTTTGGTTTGAGGCAAGGCGGAGGCCGCAGGCACCATCCTTTAATGGCGACAGGCTGGCTCTAGCGAGATTTAGGAGGGCGCTTTCTTGTGGCCACAATCTAACGAAACATACTCAGGTATTAAATAATCACCCAATCATGTAACCCACCCCACACAAGATTTCTTTTACTCTGTCGCCCGAATGGCATAAATTACCATGAATTAGCTGGATGAAAGTGCGTCAAACCCTGTACCGCCATGCTTAAATTCTCTGGAAAAGGTTCGATTACAACTTGCGACGGCGTCACCCGTCGCGATTTCCTCCAGGTGGGGGCGCTCGGGGCCATCGGCCTGACCATGGCGAAATTCGCCGCGCTGCAGGCCATGGGCGCCACCAATCCCAAGGATGACAAGGCCTGCATCATGATCTTCAACCTGGGCGCTCCCAGCCAGATCGATACCTGGGACATGAAGCCCAACGCCCCGTCCGAGATTCGCGGTCCCTTCAAGCCCATCCGCACCAACAACCCTGACATCCAGATCTCCGAGATTTTCCCGCTGCACGCCAAAATCGCGGACAAGTTTTCCCTCGTCCGCAGTTGCTACCACACCGCCGCCGCCGTCCATGATACCGGCCATCAAATGATGCAGACCGGTCGCCTCTTTACCGGTGGCATCATTACCCCGCACGCTGGCTGCGCTTTGGAGTTTCTGAAAGGCCGTCGCAACGAACTGCCCGCCCACGTCCTCCTGCCCGAGCCCATGGGCCCCACCGGCGGCAACATGCCGCACGGCCAGGAAGGCGGCTTTCTCGGCAAGGCCTACGATCCCTTTGTCCTGAATTCCGATCCTTCCAAAAAAGATTTCAAGGTGCCCGACCTGCTCCCGCCGACTGAAATCGGCGAAGTCCGACTCGAACGCCGCCGTGAATTGCGCGACGTCGTCGATGATGCCGTCAGAAATTTCGAGGCCAATCCGAGCGCGCAATTGATGGATACCAATTTCGCCTCCGCCTATCGTCTCATGACCAGCACCAAGGCGCGCGAAGCCTTCGATCTCACCAAAGAGCCGCTGAAAGTCCGCGAACGTTACGGCATGACCCGCTTCGGCCAATCCTGCTTGCTTGCTCGTCGTCTCGTCGAGGCCGGTGTCCGCTTCGTCACCATCAATACTTTCATCACCGTCTTCGGCGAAATCACCTGGGACATCCACGGCTCGAAACCTTTCACCTCGATCGCGGGCATGAAGGACATCGTCGCGCCGATGTATGACCAGGGTTACAGCGCCTTGATCGAAGACCTCCACCAACGCGGTCTTTTGGACAACACCATGGTTTGCAACCTCGCCGAGTTCGGCCGCACTCCCAAGGTAAATCCTGCCGGTGGTCGTGATCACTGGCCACAGTGTTGGACCATGTATTTCGCAGGCGGCGGCGTCAAAGGCGGCCGCATCGTCGGCAAGAGCGATGAAATCGGCGCTTACCCTGCCGAACGCCCGGTGAGCCCCGCTGAAATCGTCGCCACCATTTATCATTCCCTTGGTTTGGACCTGACCACCCACCTGCCCGGCCCGCAAGGCCGCCCGTTCTCCCTCGTCGATTACGGAACGCAAGCCATCAAGGAACTTTTCTAGGCCATGTTTTCCAAAAGCATCCATGCCCTTGCGTGTTGTCTCGGCGTCTTGATTTCCCAACAGGTCCATGCCGCTGACTCCATCGCCATCCTTCCCTCCAAATTCCAACTCAGTGGCAGCGCCGCCCATCAACAACTGATTGTCGAGAACTTCAAGGACAACCAATTCGTCGGCCAGTTTACCAACGCCATCACGTTCACATCCAGCGATCCCCACATTCTGAAAATCCAGGATGGCATCGCCCTGCCGCTCAAAAACGGCACCGTCACCATCCAAGCCAGGGTCGGCAAACAAACCGCCAAGGCTGACGTCACGGTCACGAACATGGACAAACCGTTCGAGTGGAGCTTCCGCAATCATGTGCAACCAGTCCTCGCCAAGGCTGGATGTAGCGCCGGTGCCTGTCATGGTGCGGCTGCCGGTCAGAATGGTTTTAAACTCTCCCTGCGCGGCTACGATAACGAAGGCGATTATCTCACCCTTACCCGGCGCGCCATCGGTCGCCGCATCGTCCCCAGCGATCCCGGACGCAGCCTCATCCTGCTCAAGCCCACCGGAACCGTGCCCCACAAAGGCGGCAAACGTTTCGAAGTCGATTCCATCGATTACAAAATCCTCGCCGACTGGATCGCCTCCGGCACTCCCGGCCCAAAAGAAAACGAACCACGCATCGAGCGCATTGAATTCCTGCCGGAACACTTCATCGCCACGCCCGGCGCAACGCAACAGCTCAATGTCCTCGCTCACTTCTCCGATGGCCACACCGAAGACGTCACGCACTGGGTCAAATACACCTCCGCCAATGGCTCTGTCGCTCAAGTCGATGACAACGGCCTCGTCAAGACCATCGGCTTCGGTGAAGGTGCCATCACGGGCTGGTACTTGAGTCGCATCGCCGTTTCCACCGCAACCGTTCCTTACACAAACAAAGTGGAGAAAAACCTCTTCACGAAGGCAAAAAAGAGGAATTTCATCGACCAAATGGTCATGGCGAAGCTGCAGAGCTTGAATCTACCGCCTTCTCCCAAATCCACTGATTCCGAGTTCATCCGCCGCGCGTTCATCGATACCATCGGCATCCTCCCCACCGAAAAGGAAACCCGAGATTTTCTCACGAACAAGGATTCCAAAAAGCGCGACAAGTTGATTGAAACGCTCCTCAACCGCTCTGAGTTTGTCGATTACTGGAGCTACAAATGGTCCGATCTCTTGCTGGTCCAAAGCAAGAAACTGAAGCCCGCCGCTATGTGGTCCTATTACAATTGGATTCACAACAACGTCGCGGCCAACACTCCCTGGGACAAAATGGTGCGCGACCTCATCACCTCGCGCGGCAGCACGCTTCAGAATGGTGCTGGGAACTTTTACGTGCTGCATGACGATCCCCGATTGATGGCGGAGACTGCCTCCCAGGCTTTTCTCGGCATGTCAATCGGTTGCGCCAAGTGCCACAACCACCCCATGGAGAAATGGACGAACGATCAATATTATAAAATGGCGAATCTCTTTGCGCGCGTCCGCACCAAAAACGGCCCCGTCGAAGGCGAAAACATTGTCTTCGCCGCCAGCACGGGTGATTTAATCCAGCCTCTCACCGGCAAGCCCCAACCTCCCGAACCTTTGGACGGCACACCAATGTCCTTGGAATCCACCGAAGACCGTCGCAACCACTTTGCCGATTGGCTGGTATCCCGTGACAATCCCTACTTCACTCGCGCCATCGTAAACCGTATTTGGAAAAACTACTTCGGCGTCGGTCTGGTGGAAAATGTGGATGACTTGCGTGTCACCAATCCCGCGAGTAATGAAAAACTCTTTTCCGCCACCGCCAATTATCTTGCAGACCAAAAGTTCGATTTGAAAGCCTTGATGCGGACCATTTTGCAATCGGAAACCTATCAGCGCACCAGCACCCCACTGAAGGAAAATGAGGATGATAGCCGCTTTTACTCTCATTATTACCCGCGCCGACTCATGGCGGAAGTGTTGCTCGACACCCTCTCCGAGGCCACCGCCACCTCTGGTGACTTCAAGGGTTATCCCAAAGGCTGGCGAGCCATCCAACTGCCCGATTCCAACGTCGATTCCTATTTCCTAAAATCCTTCGGCCGTCCCGACCGGGAGAAAACCTGCGAATGCGAACGCACTGCCGAACCCAACGTGACCCAGATCCTGCACATCGCCAACGGCACCACTCTCAACAAAAAATTGGAAGCCAAGGAAAACATCATTGCCAAATGGATGGCCGACAAGATTCCTGCAGACAAGATCATCGAAGATGCCTACCTCACCTCTCTCTCCCGCTTTCCCACGGCTACGGAAAAACAAAAAATGGTGGCGACGATTGATCAGGCCGGGGAAAAAGACAAACGTGCCGCTCTGGAGGACATCTATTGGGCGCTCCTCAGCAGCAAGGAATTTCTCTTCAACCATTGATATTAATTGCCATCACGGATGAACCTTCACGGCACAAAGCTGTTTCTCGCTTCCAGCACCTTGCTTTCCATTTTGTCTCTCATCTGCGTTAACGCGGAAGCGGAAAATTCCTCAACGAACGATTATGCCGCCGTGGATGCCATTTTCCAAAAGCATTGCCTCGATTGCCACGGTTCGCAGGACCCCGAAGGTAAACTGGTGCTGGAGAATTTCGAGAGCCTCATGAAAGGTGGCGAAATCGGTGCGGCACTGGTCCCCAGCAAAAGCGCGGATAGTTTGCTCGTGCAAATGATCGAAGGCCGTTTCGAAAAGGAGGGCAAAAAGAAGATCATGCCTCCGGGTAAACGACCGAAACTGGATGCCACTGAAATCGCCGCCATCAAAGCCTGGATTGACGCTGGCGCGCACGGTCCACCGCTCGGCACGATTGCCACCAGAGAATTATCAGTGCCCAAAATTGCCCTGAAGGTTGCTCCACGCAAGCCGATTATGTCGCTTGCCTACGCGCCAAATCTCGAACTCCTCGCCGTTGGCAGATATGGGGAAGTGGAACTGCGGTCTTTGAAGGATTCCGCTCCTCGTAAATGGACAGGTACGGGTCCGCGCGGCAATATAAATGGCGTCACTTTCTCGCCCGATGGGAATTTTGTCTTCACTGCCTCCGGCGAACCTGGCATTTACGGAGAGGTGCATCAGTGGAAGGTGGCTGATGGCTCGGTAGTCCACCGTTGCACCGGCCACAAGGATGCCATCTATGCCCTCGCACTTTCACCTGATGGTAAAATTCTCGCCACCGGCAGCTATGATCAGAAAATCATTCTTTGGAATGTCGAAACCGGCAAGGAAATCAAAACTCTCTCCGGCCACAACGGCGCCATCTTTGGTCTCGCCTTTCGGCCCGACGGCAAAATCCTCGCCAGCGCAAGCGCCGACCGCACCGTGAAACTCTGGGATGTCGCGACCGGAGAGCGACGCGACACGTTATCCCAACCCACGAAGGAAGTGTACGCCGTCGCCTTTAGCCCCGATGGCAAGCGCCTCATGGCGGGCGGCGTGGATAACCGCATCCGTATTTGGCAAATCAGCGAAACTGCCGCGGAGACCACGAACGAGCTGCTCGACTCCAAATTCGCGCATGAGGGCTCCATCTTGAATCTGGCTTTTTCCAGTGATGGAAAAACCCTGGTTTCTTCCGCCGAAGATCGCACGGTAAAACTTTGGAACGCAGACAAGCTGACCGAACGTGCGCTGATCGAAGTCCAACCGGATTGGGTGCGTGCCGTGACCTTCGTGGCAAACGACAAAACCCTCGTGGTGGGCCGCATGGATGGCACCATCGGTTGTTACGACACGACGACCGGCAAGCTGGCTTCAGATTTAACCGCCCAGCTTGAGCCCGCAGCAAACGCCCAAACCAGGGTCGCCACTAGTTCCCAATAGCCATGCATGTTCTGACAAAATCATTGATCATCTGCCTGGCTGCGCTGCTAGCCCTCAACACCTCCGCCGCAGCAAAAGCCAAGGCGGCCAGGGAAGCCAAGGAAGCCGAAAAGAGGATGAAGGTTCCACCCGGCCAACCGGAAATCTTCCAACTGGAACCGCGCGGCATTCAGCGAGGCAGCAGCGCCGAAATCAAACTCATCGGCACGAATCTTGTCGACCTCACGGAATTAAAGTTCTCCAACCCCAAGCTCAAAGGTGAATTCATCCGCACGGCTGAGACCACAACCAATTCGGCCTGGATCAAAGTGATCGCCCCGGCCGACCTCCCGCGCAACTCATACGATCTGTCGGTTAAAAATGACAAAGCCGAAAGCAGCAAGATGAAACTTTACGTCGATGACCTGCCACAAGCTTATGAATCGACAACAAATAAAAGCCCGGTGCTGAAGCTGCCAGTCAGCTTCTGGGGCATCCTCGATCCCGCGGGAGATGCCGATGAAGTCCAATTCGAAGCCAACGCGGGCGAAACGATCGTGTTTGATGTAAATGCCAAAAGCATTGGCTCAAAGGCCGGTGCGGCGTTGAATCTCTTCAATGACAAAGGTGTGTTGCTGGCCTCCAACAATGGTTTTGATGGTGGCGATCCATTGCTTCACTTCCAGATCCCCGCCCGTGGACGTTACCACATTCGTGTTACCGATGAAATGGCCACTGGCTCGAAGGAGCATTTCTACCGTCTCTCGATGGGAAGTTTTCCGGAGGTCGTGGGCTGCTATCCGTTAAGCGTGCCCGCAAACCAGGAATCAGAAGTGGAGTTGACTGGCTTCAATCTCCCGCCGTCCCACAAAGTAAGGGTAAAGGCTGGAGCCAGTGGCGAAGTAGAGGTCCCGGTAAGTCCTGAGCAATACCGCAGCCGCAAAAGCTTCAAGGTCCTCACTGGCAACGAAGCCGAGTCAGTCGAAACCGAGCCAAATGACACTCCTCAACAGGCCATGATGATTCCCGCGCCCGGTGCCGTTGATGGACGCATTTGGAACAACTCCGGTCAACCGGACGCCGACATCTATAAATTCGCAGCTAAAAAAGGCCAGCACTGGATCATCGAAACCGTCGCTGCCCAGCGCGGGTCACCGACGGATACCAAAATTGAGATCCTGCACGAGGACGGCAAACCCGTGGAACGCTTGGAACTTCAGGCAGTCCGCAACTCAGCGATCAATTTCCGCGCCATCGACTCCAATGGCGCGGGCATGCGCCTGGATAACTGGACCGAGATGGAGCTGAACGAATACTACTACATGCAGGGTGACGTTAGCCGCCTCTTTCGCATGCCCCAGGGACCAGACTCCGACATGCTGATGTACACTGCCAATGGCAAACGCCGGGCCTACTTCGACACCACCGCCACTTCCCATGCATTGGATGAGGTGGGCTATATTGTTGAACCACATCAGCCGGGCGAAAAGCTGGATAACAATGGTCTGCCCATTTTCCCGGTTTATTATGAAAACGATGATGACGGAGAACGCCGGATTGGTACCGACTCCCGCCTTCACTTCAACCCTCCCGCTGATGGCACTTATCTGGTGCGGGTAACCGACACCCGCGGCCTGAGCGGAGATCGCTTTGTATATCGTCTGGTCCTTCGGGAAGCAAAGCCGGATTTTAAAGTCACTCTCAACGGCGCAAACCCCACCATTCTTGCAGGCAGCGGCCAGGCCTTTTCCGTCTCCGTGGATCGCATCGATGGCTTTGAAGATGAAATCCGGGTGGACATAACCAACCTGCCCCCCGGCTATATCGTCTCAACGCCCTTGGTGATCGAAGCCGGTCACAACGAAGCCAAAGGCACCCTCAATGTCACTTTGGATGCCGTCCAGCCAAACGAAACCAATCAACCGATGACCGAGGTAATCGCTACCGCGATGGTCGATGGCCAAAAGATCACCAAAGAGGTAAACAATTTCGGAAAAATTAAGCTGGGCGAAAAACCGAAACTTTGGGTGATGCTGGAACCCGCCGCCGGCCCGGGAATCCTGCACACAAATTCAGAGGCCATCCCGAAACCCTTCGAACTCACCATCGCTCCCGGCCAGAGCATCCCTGCCTGGCTCAAAGTAATTCGCAACGGACATGAAGACCTGATCACCTTCACCGTTGAAAACCTGCCTCATGGCGTCATCGTGGATAACATCGGCCTGAGCGGCGTTCTCATTCCCAAGGGCGAGAGCGAACGTCAAATCTTCCTGACCGCAGCCAAATGGGTTCAAGACATGGACCGCCTTTGTTATGCTGTCGAGAATCAAGCCGGCAGGCAAACCTCCGTGCCCCTGTTGCTCCATGTACGTAAAAAAGCCGCCGTTACGGCTTCAAAGTAACGGCGGCTGAAATCAGACCGAATTCGAAGGAAGCTTACTTTTGGTTGGCTTTTTCCTTCGCCTTTTCCTTCTCGATATCTTCAGGCTTGATCGTTTCGATCTTGGCGCCCTTCTTCAACTCTTCAGCCGAAGGCACCTTGATGATATCACTCGTCAGAGGCTGGCTGGGAGCTGGCGCCTCGGGCTTTTTGAAAGAGAGCAACTCAACTTCAAAAATCAAGGTCGAACCAGCCTGGATTTTTGGTGGTTTGGGCGTATCACCGTAAGCAAGATCAGCAGGAATGAACAATTGCCACTTGGAACCTGGCTTCATCAACTGCAGCGCCTCAGTCCAGCCTTTGATGACGTGGTTCGCCGGCGTGCTGGATGGCTGATTTCTCGCATAGGAGCTGTCAAACTCAGTGCCATCGATCAAGGTACCGCGATAGTTGACCGTGACTATGTCATCGCTCTTCGGAGATTCGCCTTTGCCTTCGGTAATAACCTTATACTGCAATCCGCTGGGAAGGGTAATCACTCCGGGTTTGGTTTTGTTGGCAGCTAAAAAGTCAGCGCCAGCCTTTTTGTTCTTTTCAGCTTCGGCCTTGCGCTTTTCTTCGGCTTTCGCACGCATCTGTTGGTTCAAGTTGCCGAAAACCTCACGCATCTCGGTTTCACTCAGAAGGCCTTGGCCCGCAATGCCATCTTTTAACCCCCTTACAACCGCATCCACATCTACTTCAAGGTCATTCCGTTTGATATTGCCGCCGGTGCTCAGCCCAATGGCATAGCTCACCTTTTCCTTGTCATCCTTGAAGGCCGCCTTTTTGTCGCTGGCCTTCTGGTCTTCGGCGTGAACAGCACACGTCAGAAGACCAACCCCTAACATTGCTAAAAGTTGTATTTTCATATCGATTGGTGAATAGTTCCTCGAAAGTCGGCCAACTTTCAATCGAATTATTCGCTCTTGGCGGGGTAAAGCGCAGATTTAAAGGGGGCATACCCTATCAAATAATTGTTTCGATTGTGAACAACTGGGTTTATAATCAGTCAAATAGGCTGCATTACTATACTTTGATATCTAAATCATTAATTGTGAGAATTTTACTTATTCTACTCTGTTTGGAATTTGCCGCCCCCTTGTTTGGGGCCGAATCTCAAATCCAACTCAAGACCTCGGACCAACCGGCTCAGACTAATGAAAATCTGAAGCCACTCATACCGGTCAAATTGGCACCCCAACCTAATGATGGGTGGATCGCCGACCTGACTGCCCGCATGCTGGAGCAATTGCATTTCCTCCATCAGCCTTTGGACCAAAAAATTTCCAGCAAGTTCCTGGATCGCTACATCGATACTCTCGATCCGCAGCACATCCATTTTCTGCAGTCCGATATCGCTGATTTTGAGAAATACCGCACCGTCCTGGGCGAACTGACTCGCAAGCAGCACGATACCTCCCCCGCTTACGTAATTTTCAATCGCTTTATGCAGCGACTCGATGAGCGGGTGGCCTATGCCAACGGATTGCTGAAGAACGATCAATTCGATTTTACCGGCAGTGACCGCGTTTTGTTGGTTCGCAAGGAACAGCCTTTTCCCAAGGATATGACTGAAGCCAAACAATTTTGGCGGGACCGGGTGCGCTATGAATACCTGCAGGAAAAACTCAATAAGGAAGGTCGCGAGGAAATCGGGAAGCTGGTGGCCAGCCGCCCAACACCCGTTGCAGCTGCCCTTACCTGGACTGATTTCCATAAGGATATCGTCGATATTATTTCCCATCGTTACAGCCGGATTCAGCGCACATTCCGTGATTGGGATGGTGATGAGGTTCTACAGGCTTATTTGACTGCACTGGCGCATGTCTATGATCCTCACTCGGATTACTTCGATAAATCCCAATTGGAAAACTTTTCCATTGGCATGAGTCTTTCCCTTTACGGAATCGGAGCGGTGCTTACCTCTGAAGATGGATACTGCAAAATCAAGGAGTTGAACCCGTCCGGCCCGGCTTTCAAGAGCAAGAAATTTAAGGCCAATGACCGTATTGTGGCTGTTGCGCAAGGCACCAACGAACTGGTCGACGTGGTGGATATGCCCCTGACCAAGGTGGTTGAAATGATCCGCGGTCCAAAAGGAACCGATGTGCGCCTGACGGTCATACCAGCCGATGCCACTGATACTTCCACACGAACCACCATCAGTCTGACGCGTGATGAGATTAAATTGGAAGATCAACAAGCCAAGGCCAAGATAATCGAGGTTCCCGGCGACAAAGGCCAAACTCTCCACCTGGGAGTCATTGATCTGCCTTCGTTTTATGCCAGTTTCCCCTTGGTGGGCCATGAGCGAGCACCTGTCAAAAGCACCACTGTTGACGTCGCGAAACTGCTGGCCAAATTAAAGGAACAAAAAGTGGATGGTGTCATTCTTGATTTGCGCCGCAATGGTGGCGGCTCTCTTGAAGAGGCCATCAATCTTACCGGGCTCTTCATCAAGGAAGGTCCAGTCGTTCAGGTGAGCGATCCCGATGGCAAGGTGCAGGTGGACGAAGACACAGATCCCTCCGTCGCTTATGATGGCCCGCTGATTGTTTTGACCAGCCGCTTCAGTGCTTCGGCTTCGGAAATTCTGGCTGGAGCATTGCAGGATTATGGACGCGCACTCATCGTGGGCGACTCATCCACTCACGGCAAAGGTACCGTCCAGAGCCTCAACCAATTGGCTCCTTTCATGTTCGGACATTTGCCGAATCTCTCGACGAATGATCCAGGTGCTCTGGGTGCGTTGAAGCTGACCACCCGCAAATTCTACCGTGCAAGTGGCTCCTCCACCCAGTTGAAGGGAGTCATTCCTGACATTGTTTTGCCATCAATCAACGATTATCTGGAAGTCGGAGAATCATCCCTCGAGAACCCGCTTCCTTGGGACACGATTTCCACTGCCAAGTTCGATAAAGTGAATCGCGTTCAGCCTTACCTTTCCGAACTGTCCAAACGCTCAGTGAACCGCGTGGCTTCCGAAAAGGATTTCGCCTACGTCCGGGAGGATATTGAACAGGTGAAGAAAATCATGGCTGAGAAATCCGCCTCTTTGAATGAAGCACAACGTCTTAAAGAAAAGGAAGAGTCAGACGTTCGCCAAAAAATTCGTGACCGGGAACGCAAGGCGCGGAAACTGGTGGATCAAAAGGCGTTTGATGTAACCTTGACCAATGGCACACCCGTGGTAACTGCTGCCAAATCATCAGCCACCAATCTGGCCGCCACCGCCAAACACACCGCAAACGCGGTTACGTTGGATACTAAACAAGGCCAGGTTAATGCGACCAATAGTTTGGCCCAGGCAAACCTTCCTGACGCAAACAAGTCTGGTTCCGGTGATCATTCTGAAATCAGTCCTGCAGCACTGGCCCAAGGCATTGCCACAGGTGAAGGAGATACCGAAGACTTCGCAGATCCAGACAAGGCTCCTGCGGTTGATGCCCATCTTGAGGAAGCGGAACATATTCTGGTGGATTACATAGCTCTGATGGGCAAAATACCCGCCCTCACCGTGAATCACTAAAGGTCACGCTTTAATTATCAACCCCGCTTCTCATAAGGAAGCGGGGTTTTTCTTTATACCGAATGCCAAAAGAAATTTCCGAATGGCAGGAGGGATTTTGGTTTGAGGCAAGGCGGAGGCCGCCGGCGCTATCTGGAAGATAGCGACAAGGCCGACAACGCCGCCTCAAACCAAAAGCACCCTGCAGCCAATGATTAATGAATTTCTTCGCCCCACAGTCATAATTTTTCAGCGTCCACTTTCATAAAACTTTTTACCCTCTTTGATTCAGTTTCCTTTCCCCATTTCGGAAATTAATTTTGGCATTCGGTATAGTGTGCCCTGAAACGCACACGTTTGCCACCGTGAAGCAGAATTGACATTCCAAACGGTGGGACGCAGAGTGAAACAAAACCAACCTTTGGAATCGATATGAAACGAGTTCTTGTTCTGAGCCTCTTTACGGCCTTGTTTGTGAGTCACTCTTTCGGACAGGGTGCACAGGAAATGATCAAACAAAAGGCCAAGAATTTCCGGGATCAAAACAATGCACAGCAGGGAGTTCCGCCACCCCAGGCAACCCCTCCTCCCGCAGCTCCCGCTCAACCAATCGCACCTTCGGGTCCTCAGGGTATCAGCCAGGCCCAGCAGCAGAATATTGATAAACTTTCAACCGATCTAAGCGTCATCAAACCCGGCTCAGAAGCAACCGCGGAACAAAAGCAGCAGCTGGTCACCGACCTTCAAACTCTGGCAAAGGGGGTTTCCAAGCCTTCAAAGGAGACTCTTGCCAAGCTGGCCAACAATCTCTCATCTGCCCTGGGTGACAAGGGCAATTCCACAACTCAGCAGGCTCAACTTGCGAAAGCCCTGAATGTCGTCCTTAACAGCGGCAATCTTTCTGCCGCTCAAGCCCAGGCATTCATCAAATCGGCGCTCGATAGCCTTAAGGCTGGCGGAGTAAGCGAAGCCCAATTGCAAGCGATTGGCGGCGATCTTAAATCCATCGTTACCGACCTGCAAAAAAGCAAACCCCGGCTTTACCAGTAATCTCGCTTTAAAAATAAAAGCAAAACGGCGGTCCATTACTGGATCGCCGTTTCTGTTTTAGATTTTTACTGACTGGGAATTACAACCCCTTCTGGATGATGTACTTCAGCAAGTCACCCACTCGGTTGCTGTAGCCCCACTCATTGTCATACCAGCTCACGAGCTTGAAGAAGCGCTTATTCAATTCAATGCCCGAACCATTGTCGAAAATGGAGGAGGAAGTGCTGTGAATGAAGTCGCTGCTCACCACTTCGTCCTCGGTATATTCGAGGATGCCTTTGAGATAGGTTTCACTTGCCTTCTTCATCGCCGCGGCGATTTCAGCATAGCTCGTATCCTTCACGGTCTTGAAAGTAAGGTCCACCACCGAAACGGTTGGCGTTGGAACGCGGAAAGACATGCCGGTCAGCTTGCCCTTTACTTCAGGACAAACCAGCCCGACTGCTTTCGCAGCGCCGGTGCTGGAAGGAATGATGTTGATGGCCGCACTGCGTCCACCCTTCCAATCCTTCTTGCTGGGACCATCAACGGTCTTCTGGGTCGCCGTATAGGCATGCACCGTGGTCATCAAACCTTCCTCGATGCCAAAACCTTCCTTCAGCAACACGTGCACCAGGGGAGCAAGACAGTTCGTAGTGCAGGAGGCATTTGAAATGATGTTGTGCTTGGCCGGATCATATTTGTCCTGGTTCACACCCATCACGAGGGTGATGTCTTCACCCTTGGCCGGTGCGCTGATAATGACCTTCTTGGCGCCGGCGGTGATGTGACCCTTGGCCTTTTCGGCCTCGGTAAACAAGCCGGTGGATTCAATGACAATATCCACTCCAAGTTGCTTCCAGGGAAGTCCGGAAGGATCCTTGGCGCTGACCACAAAAATATCGTTGCCATTGACCACGAGCACATCGTCTTCCGCTTTGTCAGGGGAGGATTTCTTGGAGCCAACCTGGCCCTTGAACCGACCTTGGGTGGAATCGTACTTAAGCAAATATGCCAGATTGTCGGCCGGGACAATGTCACCGACGGCGACTACCTGAACTTCCTTGCCCAACAAACCCTGTTCGGCGATGGCGCGAAACACAAGGCGACCAATGCGACCGAACCCGTTAATTGCAACTTTAACTGCCATATTTTTTTCGATTTCAGTTTACCAAAACTTAGGTCGGGGATGTTACCTGCGAAGCCCCAAGCGTCAACGATGAATTATTCCCAATCCAGCCTTCATCGAAGTTTTATAGTAAGCCAGATATTGTTTGAAGCAAGTTGTACTGGTGATTTCGCCCGGCACACCCGGCCAAGGGGCGTTATTTATCGTCGCCTCGCACATCCCACGCATCCCGCAACCCGTCACCTAAGAAGTTGAGCGCGAGCAGGGTAAAAATCAAAATCGTGCCCGGATACGCCAGCAACCACCAATAAACCCGGATGGTGTTGATCTGATCAGCCCCTTCCGCAATGAGGGAACCCCAACTGGCCATGGGCGGCTGAATGCCCAACCCAAGAAAACTTAGAAACGATTCATACAAGACAATCGCAGGCACAGTTAAAGTAAGATATACGATCACCACTCCAAAAACATTTGGCAAAATGTGATGCCGGAGAATATGCCGGTTCCGCGCACCCAACGTCTTGCTCGCCTCCACGAAGGAACGACTGCGAAGAACCAGCACCTGGCCACGAACAATTCGCGCCATGTTCAACCATGAAACGGCGCCCAATCCGATGATTAACAAAAATAGTCTGGTGAATTTCACCAGATTATTGGCAAGTTCAGGGTTGCTGCCGGCAAGGTGATCAAAGAAAAAAGTTCTGATTCTGCCTTCAAAAGCGGTTATTAGCACGATGACGAAAATGATCGAAGGCAGGGAATAAAGGATATCCACCACGCGCATCATGAAATTATCCCAGCGTCCACCAAGATAACCCGCAATGGCTCCCCACAACACGCCAATAATAAGACTGATCAGCGCCCCAAAGCCGCCAACCAGCAACGAAACTTGCGCCCCGTAAAGAATGCGCGACACCAAATCTCTTCCATGCACATCTGTGCCGAACCAATGCTGCGCACTGGGCGGATCAAAGGAGGAATCGGTAAGCTTGTCCGGATCAAACTGCACCGCAAACGCCAAACCCCTCGGCCCCGACTTGCTGGCGACTTTCAGCACCATCGGCCAGGCGATCACCACTATCACCAGAATAATCAGGAACCAGGCTCCAATCACTGCGGGACGATTACGTTTGAACCGCCGCCAGGCCTTTTGGTTCGGGCTGAGATGAACCTGCGGATTGTTGTTCAACTTCGGTTCTGGAGTCAAAGATGCTCCCGTGCTGCCCGGCAATGTTGCCGCGGGCTTGGGTTCCGGGCTGATCAGCGGCTCACTCATATTTCACCCTCCGATCGAGTGCCAGATAGGCCAGATCCACCAAAAGATTAAGCGTCAGCAGTAACGCAGCGTAAAGAATTACCAACCCCATCTGCACGGTGTAATCACGGTTCAAAAAACTGTTCACGAAAGGCGTGCCCAACCCGGGAATCTGAAAAATATTTTCGATCACAAACGACCCGGTTAGCAAATCTGCCAGCATCGGTCCGGCATAGGAAACCACCGGCAGAATCGCGATCCGTACCGCGTGCTTGAGCAACAGCGTGGTCTCGCTCATCCCCTTCGCCCTGGCTGCGGTGATGAACTCGGACTGCATTACATTCAACATTCCTTCCCGCATCAATCGAGCTATGCGGCCTGAATAATAAATCCCGAGCGCAATCATCGGAAGCACGGCATGCCATGACGATTCCCACAGTGCCACCGGGAACCAATGGTAATGGATTGCAAAAACCACCACTAGAACCGGTCCCATGACAACTCCCGGAATACAAATCGCCAGAATCGCCAGAAAACTTCCGGCATAATCCTCCCATTTCCCCCGCTTCACAGCGGTCAGAAAACCCAGCGGAACACCGAGGCCAAGTGCAAACCCAAAGGCCATGAAACCCAACGGCAGTGATACCGGCAACCCCTGTGCTATGATGTCGTTTACCGAATGATTCCGGTAAATCAACGAAGGCCCGAGATCGCCTCGAATCAAACCACCTTCGAACCAGTGAACATTTCCTTTTTCATCCTTATCATAACCCACTCCCAAATAGCGAAGATACTGCCTCCACAAGGACTCATCCGTGTGAAATTTTCTCGCAATATTCCGCTCCACTTCAGGCGTGGCCGGCTTCCGCTCACGATCAAAAGGCCCGCCAGGAACCAGATGCAGCAAACCAAATGCAAGCAGGCTCACCACCAGCAGCAAAGGTATCATTATCAATAGGCGACGAATAAAATACATACCTAGTGAATGGCCGCCTCCCGACTGTTGCCACCAGCTTTGGACTTTGACTCAACCTTGACCTTCGAGATCGCATTCAACGGATGCGAATCCAGAATGTTCGGATAAATCCCTTTGATGCTGTTCGTGTTGAAGTAACTGAAACCCACATAGAAATACAATGGTATGATCGGATTTTCATCCCGGATCAAAATAGTTTCAGCCTCTTGAAACAACTTTTCGCGCTTGGCCAGATCATTCTCCTTGTCCGCCGCACGGATTAACTCGTCATAACGGGCATTGCTCCAACCGGTCCGATTGTTACCGTTCCCGGGTCATGAACATATTCAGGAACGTATCCGCGTCGTTGTAGTCGCCAATCCAGCTCGCACGACAGGTATCGAAAGCGATTTTGGATTGATTCGCCAGATACACCTTCCATTCGACCTGGCGCAGCTCCATCTCTATGCCCAGCTCATCACGCCACATCTGTTGAATCTCCACCGCAATCTTCGCATGTATCTTTGCTGCACCACCTGCAGAAGCATTGAACATATATTCAAAACGCGGGAATCCCTTGCCGCCCGGAAAACCAGCTTCCGCCAAGAGCTTCCGCGCCTTCTCCGGATCGTACCCCAAGCCTTTGGGAGCGTGATAGCGGGCAGTGCCTGGAGGAGTATAATTCTCCGCCGGTTCCTCTCCCGCCTTGGTAAGTTTTTTTGTAATCCGTTCCTTGTTAAGAGACAGGGCCAATGCCTGGCGCACGCGCACGTCATTGAACGGCTTTTTATTTACATTAAAACGAATAAAATATGTGCCCAGGATTGGCGCTACATGAAAATCCGGCCGCTTAAGCAGCACATCCAACAATTCCACCGGCACCAAATCCTTGTCCCACACAATGTCCGTGCCACCGGTTTCATAAAGATTCAACGCCGTGGTTGGCGAACCAATCGGCAGAAAGTCAACCAGGTCAGTCTTTGTATTCGCAGCATCCCAATAGCGCGGATTTTTTCGCACACGAATTTTATCGTTGATGCGCCACGCCTCCAAAGTATATGCCCCACTCACTGGCAATGGCCGGGCCATCAACCACCGGTCACCATACTTTTCAATGCATTGCCTGGGAACCACCGCGAGGGTCGGAAACGCGCATAGATCCAGAAAGAATGCCGTGGGATTATTAAGTTCAACGCGCAGGGTGTATCGATCCAGCGCATGCACTCCGACTTTGGAAGTATCCTTTATTTTACCGCTGGTATACGCCTCGCCATTTACCAGATAAAACAGCTGCCCCGCATAATCACTGGCCGTGTTCGGATCCAATGCCCTTAACCACGAATAAACTACATCGTCCGTCGTGATCGGCTCGCCCGTGGACCATTGCAGGTTTGTCCGCATATGAAACGTATAGATACGTCCATCGGGTGAAATCTCCCATTTTTCTGCCAACCCGGGAATCGGCTCGGCAGTCACCGGATCCAACCGCGTCAACCCCTCGAACAACGACGAGACAATCCGCATTTCTGCGACGCCTGTGATAATCGCCGGGTCCAGCGATTCCGGTTCAATCCCATTTACGATGACAATATCCGCGCGCGGCTCATGCCGGACACAGCCAGTGAAAACCACCAGGGAACAAAGAACCAGCAGAACCACGCTCACCAACTGGCTCACACCTTTCCAATAAAAAGGACGAAGCGCCCCCAATGTTTTTTTGGTGGCGCTTGTCTCGAAATTCATCGGGCAAGGTTATTTGGCCGGGGCGTTACTACCGACTTTCGGGGCAACCGGAGTCGTCGAAACTGAATTGCTTGTAATCGTCAAAGGAATCGGCGCATTACTGCTAACCGTTGGCGCAGTCGCAGGCACTGCCGCTGGAGCGCTCGCGCCCGCTTTCTCAACTTGCTTGCGGAACTCCAAATCACTTTGCTTGCGAGCATGCGAATTCACAATCGAGAGGAAAAACGCTCCCAGGAAGAAAACACCCGCCGCATACTTGGTCAGCTTGGTCAAAGCCGTGCCGGAACCCGCGCCGAACAGCGCATCTGCCGTGCCGCCACCGAAAGCCATGCCCGCTCCCGCTTCCTTCTTTGGCAACTGCACCAAAACCAGCAGGATCAGGAACAAACAATCAATGACCAAAATAATGCTTAAAATAACGCTTAGGAATCCCATACTCGTCTCTTTCTATATTGAATTTTTAATAATGTCACCAAAACTTCTCACTTCCAGGCTCGCACCACCCACCAACGCGCCATCCACATCCGGCTGGCTCATCAACTCCCGCGCATTCGAGGCCTTCACGCTGCCGCCATACTGAATCCGCACCCGCCGCGCCGTCGCCTCATCATACAGGCTCACCAGCAACTTGCGAATAAACGCGTGCGCTTCCTGTGCCTGTGCAGAAGTGGCCGTCTTTCCGGTGCCAATCGCCCAAACCGGTTCGTAAGCAATCACCGTCTCTTCCATCTGCTGCTTGGTCAAGCCCGCCAGGCTGCCGCGAACCTGCGTGTCCAAAACCTTTTCCATCAATCCACCTTCACGCTCCGCCAGCAACTCACCCACGCACACGATCGGCTTGATCGATGCCGCATGCGCCGCCAAAGCCTTCTTCGAAATCAACGCATCCGACTCCTTCTGATACTGCCGCCGCTCCGAATGACCTAAAATAACATAACGCACCGAAAATTCCTTGAGCATCCCCGCCGCAATCTCACCCGTATAAGCCCCGGACTGATGCTCGTTCATGTTCTGCGCGCCCAGGCGAATGTTCGAATGCAAAATCACTTTCGAAACCTCGCACAACGCCGTAAATGGCGGACACACCACGATATCCACCTCTTTGATGCTGGCCAACTCCATTTTCAGGTCGCTGACCAAATCCAGCGCCTCGGCAACCGTCTTGTTCATCTTCCAGTTGCCCGCGATGATCAGCTTGCGTTCTTTATCCATACGTCAAAAAAATATTTACGTCTCGTTAGCTCCCGTTAACTCACGGTAACTCCCGTTAGCTCACGGTTTACTTGTCATTCAACACTGCCACACCCGGCAAAACTGTTCCTTCCAGGAACTCCAAACTCGCTCCACCACCAGTACTCATAAAAGTCACCTTATCGCCCAACTTGGCTTTTTTGACAGCTTTAACGCTATCGCCGCCCCCAATGATGCTCTTTGCACCATTTTTCCCGGTTGCTTCGGCCACTGCGCGACCCACTGCAAACGATCCTTCGGCAAATCGTGGGTCTTCAAAAATCCCCATCGGCCCATTCCACAAGATGGTCTTGGCCTTCGAAATCACATCACTGTATTGCTTGATGGTTTCCGGCCCGATATCCACACCTTCTTCGTTATCCGGAATGTCCAAACCGCTGTTCGTACGCGGATTCGTCAAATCAATGATCGGCTTGCCCTTCTTGTTCAACTTATCGGTCATCACCGGCGTCGCAACGGTATTATCCACCGGCAGAAGGAATTGCACACCCTTGGCTTTGGCCTTGTCCAAGGCTGCCTTCGCCACATCCACCTTATCCGCCTCCACCAACGATTTCCCAACCTTCTTGCCCAATGCCAGGCGGAAAGTATAAGTCATCGCCCCGCCAATCAAAATCGTATCCGCTTTGTCCAGCAGGTTGTCGATCACCTTGATCTTGTCCGACACCTTCGCCCCGCCCAAAATCACCACGAATGGCCGCGCTGGCTTTTCCAATTCTTCGCCCAAAAATTTCAATTCCCGCTCCATCAGCAGGCCCGCAGCCGCCTGCCCGCCCCGCTTCGTAATCACCCGGGCCACACCTTCCGTCGAGGCATGAGCACGATGCGCCGCGCCGAATGCATCGTTCACATACACATCGCCCAGCTTTGCCAATTTCTCTGCAAACACCGGATCATTCGCCTCTTCCTCGTTGTAATAGCGAACGTTCTCCACCACCAAAACATCCCCTGGTTGCAGGGCATTCGCCGTTTTTTCGGCCTTCTCGCCAATGCAATCATCCACAAACGCCACGGGGCGACCCAACAAATCCGCCAGCTTCTTCGCCACCGGACGCAAGCTCATCGTCGGCTCCTTCGTCCCCTTCGGACGCCCCAGATGCGCCATCAAAACAATTTTCGCCCCTTGACCAATCAAATATTCCAACGTCGGCAGGGTCTCCTCGATACGCGTCGCATCGTTGATCACCATTTCCCCGTTCTTTTCTTCCATCGGGACGTTATAATCCACGCGCATCAAAACGCGTTTGCCACGAACATTCAGATCTTTTACCGTCAGTTTAGCCATAAATCAGCAGGGGCGAGAAGATACCTTAGCCACCCGGCGAGTCAAAGCCAATTCGCACCCCATTTTTACTGCCTAAAAATAGCCAATACACAATTCCAACTCCCCATAAAATTTTTTTCAACCTTCCGATACCTTCTAATACCTTCCAATGGCTTCCGATACCTTCCGAACCGCACCGTTTCCGTCCCAGATTCCAGTTCATACAATGGTTTTTGTGGGAATTTTGATTGCTGGCTAGGCGCGAGGAAGGAGCATCCCCTAATGGGGCTGCGACTGACGAGCAACAACGCCAGCGATCAAAAGGCCCACAAAAACGGGAGGGGCGATTATTGTTGTGTATAACCCGCCCTCCTCCCCGCCACTCCTCCTTTTTCCGATCTCGCCATTTGGATAATAGCTCAATCGTCATGCCCACAACCTTAGCAGGGGGGTTGGACATAGCCTGTCCACCCCCTCCTTGCATCCAAAACTATCTTCCATTGCCCATCAACCACTTACACAAACCAGATCGAAAGCCTTCAAAATTCTTTCGCACTCGCGCATAGGGATTTTCCGTTGACAAAATCGGCGATTTTCGACATCTCTACCTCGTCCCCGGACAGTCGAGAACATGCAATTGAGCCTGTCATGAAAACACACTTCTCACCTGTTGCTTCCCGACACCCATTCATCCGCATCCTCACTCTCAGCCTGATGCTCTTTTGCCTCGCCAACGACACCCATGCAGGCGGCACCATGGGTATTGATTCCGGCAGAGTGATCGACAATTCCGGCAATCCCCTCCTCACCCCGGCCAAAGCCGCCAGTCTTGTCCGTGAAAAAGTCGGATACCTGCGCATCGAATTCCGCCTCATCGGCACCAACACTGCCTGGAATGATACCATGCTCGGTTATTACGACACCGTGGTAAACAATGCGCGTGCCGCCGGGCTCCAAATCATCGGCCTCATCGACAACACCTCATGGCTGGGCACGCAATCGGAATGGAATACCAACAATTACGAATGCCAGAACGGCAACGGCCTCAACAACTACATCAACAACTACGCCGGCCAGGCAGTCGTCCCCATCGTCAAGCATTTCCATGATCGCGTCCAACTGTTCGAACTCTGGAATCGGCCCAACTACTGGACCACTCATAAGGACTGCACTTACACCGGTGGCACCTATCTCTATCCCTCCTGCTTCAGTCAATTGCTCGCCAACAGCTACGCCAATCTTGAATACAAAGGCCTCAAACAATTTGTCACCATCATCTCCGGCGGCGTTGCTGGACACAGCACGGGCGGCATTTACAGCTTCCAAAACGCCGGCGCCCAGTATCTGAAAGATACCTACAACACAGGCATCAACCACGTCGGCTCCTTTTCCTACACCCGCAAACGCTGGGGCACCTACCCGCTCGACGCCGTTGGCCAGCAAATCTACATCGATCAGGGCGGCCCCACCAGTTCCAACCAATTTCTCCAATACATCAACTGGGTGCACGATGCCTCCACCAGCTTCGAAGGCACCGCCGTCACCAGGAAAACCATCATCACCGGATTCGGTTGGAACACATCGACCATCCCCGCCCCGCTGCAAAACACCAACCTCAACATTGCCCTCAGCGTCATCCAGACCAATCCCCACCTCGTCTCCCTTGCCGTCTTGAATAATTCACCAGACAGCGAAACCAACAACAACGAACCTCTCCCCGGCAAAAGCGTTTCCAAGCAAGCCTACCCCAACTATTAGATTAGCGTACGCGACCCAATCAGGCGCGCCAGCAATCAATTTAATGGTGGAATGAGGCTTCGCCCGAATTCTAACCCCGTCGGCGACTCCATTCACCCCATCGAGCCGACACGCGGACGCGACTCACGACCTCAAAACCTCCATTCACGATTCTCCTAATTTCCTCCTCGACTCCTTGATTCATTTCCGAGAAACCTTTCCCCGTGCCCGGTGATCCACCCCAACAATCAGGAAAAGCACCTTACCCTGCCCGTGGAGTCCACATCCAATCCCATGGACCCACCATCGTATTCCTAAACCTTTGCACCGAAGACCGTGCCAAATTGCTTGCCAACGACCTCGTCCATTCCCTTCTCCTGCAAGTCTGGCAGGATTCCCCCGCTTGGCTCATCGGCAGTTACCTCATCATGCCCGATCACATCCACATCTTTGCTTGCCCTCACGACACTTCCATCAAATTTGACGACTGGGTCACCTACTGGAAAGGCCAGTTCAGTCTGCGCCACAAGTATTCAAAAATCCGCTGGCAATCCAAACCCTTCCACCATCGCTTGCGAACCCAGGAGAGTTACCTCGAGAAACTCGATTACGTCCGACAAAACCCCGTCCACGCCGGCCTCGTCCAGGACTCCAAAGACTGGCCCTACCAAGGAACCCTCAACCACCTCCGCTGGCACTAACCAAATTTCTTAAACCCACCGAACCATCCGTACAGTCGCGTAGTTCTACGCGTACGCGACATGGGCCCTTCATACCGCGCGCCAGCAATCAATTAACAGGTGGAATGAGGCTTCGCCCGAATTCAAACCTCGTCGGTGACCCTGCCAAAACCCATCGAGCTGGTCCGCGGACGCGGCCGGTGATCCAATCCCCACCACCACCCGCACCTTGTTCATCCTTCAGGATACCCGCATGGCCAAAACAATTGTATCCTTCCCTCGCCCCCGCTAAACTCACCACCGAAACAAGCAGGACACAAAATCCCATGCACCACAATTTCGCCGCCCATCTAAAACTCCAGATCATCACACTAATCCTATCTCTGTTCGCAATTCTCCCTATCACCGCCGATGCACAAACCAACCCGTCACCACCAACAGCAACCACACCCACCTGGCCTCCTGTCGATCCCGTAAAGGTCTTCGGCAGCCAGGAAAACCTCCAAACCATCCGACACCCCACCTCCGTCGTCGCCTACCGTATCGACCCACAATCCATTTACGCAAGAGAGAGACTGAAAGCGCGCAAGGAATTGGGCCAACGCCTCACTCGGCAAGAGGAGAAAAAATTACACACCCTCGTCGACCCAAAAACCGAAATCGCAGGCTACGAGATCCTGAGCGGCCCCGTCAAACTCTCCACCAATACCATCCAACAACTCACTACCATCTGGACCAACCCCAAAAGCTTTAGTCGTGTTATGACGCAATGTGAGTTCTCCCCCGGCATCGCCTTAAAATATACCCACGACAAAAAAGACATCACCCTCCTCATCTGCCTCCACTGCACCGAAGTCCAAACCATCGTGAACAACCAACCCGTTGGCGGCGCCAAACTCTTCCCCATCGAAAACCAAATCATCACCCTCGCCAAACAAATTTTCCCCAAAGACAAGGAAATCCAAAAACTCGGACAATCCTCCAGTCGGTGACTCCACTCACCGCCACTGAATGCCTCCGCGACCGATGACTCATTCCCACGCGCCAGCAATCAATTAAAGGTGGAATGAGGCTGGTGCCCGTCTGGAAAGACCCCGAATTCAAACCCCGTCGGTGACTTTATCCAGCCCATCGAGCCCATCCGCGGACGCGGCCAGCAGCTCCCCCACCGCAATCATTCCCCCCTTCACAGCAAAAAAAATTACTGCCTCTCTCCACCCCTTTGCTACGCTGACCACCGAAACAAGCAGGACATCAAATCAAATCCCATGCA